>JAFTAP010000065.1 GCA_017455525.1 Lachnospiraceae bacterium | reverse complement strand
GGAGAGCTTCTATGGCTTATTCATGATGCTCCCGTTACCTGAAGGACTTCATCATATAAGCCTTTCTTATCATATTCCATTTTTTACTACAGGTGTGATCACAACCCTGATCTCCTTATTTATATTTATAGCTCTGATTATATGCGGGCATCATCGAAAGGCTATAACAAAATAATATATCACTATTCAAAATTAAGATTATTTTTTATAACTGCGTTAGTTTATAATAATGCATGAGTTTTATGTGGCATCTTTGCCCGGAGGACACCTTCTCACGATACGATACGACTACAACATTTCTGTCATTAAGCCATGACAGCAGTTCTCCGGGCTGGAGCCATGAGTTCGGTTCATAAAGCTTAAACGGGTATTTCAAAGAGATTTTAATATTGATTTAAGGAGTCTAATTGGCAGGGCGAGACATGGATGATATCCTGGGTAAAGGAGGCTCAGACCGGATGGGTCGTGGCTTCCTGCAGGGTTCAGTCAGTGGCTCTTAAGCATGTTACGACCATGACATTTGTCATGATACTTATAGGTGTCATTTTCCTCGTTGTGGGTATAATAGTAGCTTTCTGGCAGGCTGATTCCTTCATTAAGCCCGTGCAGGTGCTTAATTCTTCGCTTGCGGAGCTTGCAGAGGGTAATTTCGTAGAGATTGATAAGTACACGAACCGTAACGATGAGTTCGGCGAGATGATAAATGAGACAAATACTGTCATAGATAAGATAAAGTCTGTCGTTACAGACCTTAAGGAAGTAATGTCAAGGCTCGGAGAGTCTTCACAGTCGCTTGCGGAGACATCAGGACAGATAAGCCAGACAGCGGACGATGTGTCAGAGGCAGTGCAGGAGATAGCAAAGGGCGCTACCGAGCAGGCGGATACGATACAGAAGGCTACGGAGAATATAACGACGCTTTCAGACGCTATCCAGAATGTGGCTAATAACGCAGAGGGACTTGCGTCTACGGCGACCTCTATGAATGATTCAAGTACTTCATCCGCCGAGGCTTTGAGAGAGCTTTCATCTAACATGGATTCGATGAATCATGCGATGAACGAGATATCTGAGGGAATGAATGCTACTAATGCGGCAGTTCAGGGAGTTAATGAGAGAGTTGACGGCATAACCTCTATCGCTTCACAGACGAACCTGCTCGCTCTTAATGCTTCAATCGAGGCAGCAAGGGCAGGCGAGGCAGGAAGAGGCTTCGCAGTCGTCGCTGAAGAGATAGGGAAGCTTGCTACGGAGTCAGCCCAGACCGCAGAGGAGATTAGGGCAGAGATGGCTAAGCTTCTTACCCAGTCGCAGAACGCTATCAAGATGACGAGCGAGGTATCGGATATCAGCGGAAACGTTAACACCGTGCTTACCGATACGGTTGATAAGATCAATGAGCTTATCGACGGCGTAGGTACGACCGTTGACGGCGTGACGACGATATCAGGACTTTCTCAGGAGTCGGCTGCGAGCAAGACGATAATCGTAGACGCTATGGACTCTCTTTCTGCCATATCAGAGGAGAATGCGGCATCCACGCAGCAGACTTCTGCATCCATGCAGGAGCTTAACGCCACTGTCAACGTGCTTTCACAGTCGGCAAGCGATCTGAATGACCTTGCGAAGAAGCTTGAGGAGGATCTTGATTTCTTCAAGCTGTAAATAAGCTTATAACCTTCTTTGGGAGTGGATGAAGAGCCGGACGCTTGTGCATTAAATATTTCACAAGCGTCCGGCTCTTAGTATATTACCGACTGGCTGAGCTGTGCAGGGAATCTGTAAGTATTCTCTCGAAGGCTTCTGCGGCAGGTGTCTTATCCTTGCTGTCATCATAGATCAGCGCGACATAGCGCTCCGGAAGCTTTTCCTTTAAGTTGATCCGGAAAATCCTGTTTTCTTTTAAGGCTTGTTCTGCTCCTTGCGGATAGATATTACCGATACCCAGATTATCTGCTACGAAGGCCAGTGTCTGCCAGGTGCCTGTAGTCTCTACCGCAGGTGAAAACTCCAGTCCGTGTTCGGCGAAGAAGTTATTATAAAGCTCGAAGGTTTCCGTGCCGTGCCATAGGCAGACTAAAGGGTATTCTACAATTTTGCTTAAGGATATCTTTTTATCTTTTAGTTCTGAGAATTCAGGACCGGCTATGACTATATCTCTGAATGAGCGTAGGATTGTTTTTTTGAATCCTTTCTTTTCCTTATATGGCGTAGTGATGACGGCCATATCTATTATGCCCTCGGAAACGCCTGCCATAAGGTCAGGGGTAGAATCATTCGTTACGTGAAGTCTTATATCAGGATATTTTTCATGAAATGTTCTTATCAATGGAAGTATCTGCTCGCGAAGTATGTGCATGGCTATGCCTATAGACAAGCCGATGTTTAGGTGCCCGCTTTTCAGTTCCAGTCCGGAGTGGATAAGGTCTTCTGCGATCGTGATATGGTTCTTTGCCGCTTCAACATGAGTAAAAAGAGCCTTGCCCGCCTCTGTAAGCTCGGCTCCCTTAGGTGAGCGTACAAAAAGCTTGCAGCCAAGCTCATTTTCAAGGAGCGTTATGGTGCGCGACAGATTGGGCTGGCTGTTAGATAGCACTGCGGCGGCTTTATTGAAGCTTTTATATTTTGCTACATAATAAAAATATTTGTAATACTCGTATGATACGGACATGGGTTCACCTGCACTCGTAATTTTAGAACAGTGATATGAAAAGATCATCACTGGTAATATAATGATGCTAGGGTCAAAAGGTACAAATCCGATTGTGCTTGCACAAATAGGATTTGGAACTTGTGACCCGCCCGAACATGAGGAAGTAGCAATTTGCGTAGCAAATTAGCGGATTCCGAATGGACGGAGCATGGTGAGAGCAGCTTGCTGCGTAGCCATGCGTAAGCATCATAAACAACGCAAAGGGGTTTTTGACCCCAGCATCATATCATAATTATATAGTGATATAATTTCAATCGGGCATTATTTATTACAATACTAAATATAGATGAAAAAGAATATTAATTCAATAGCAAAACACAATGCAAATGAGTTTGCACTTGCGAGAAGATGTCGAAATTACAATATTTAGTGCGTAAATAACGGATTTTCGTCTTGTAGATAATACATCTTGTGTGCTATACTTGCATTTGTCGTTTGAGTGTAGTTTGTATTTTAATTGCGCTTATGTTGTACAAAAATAAAAAACAGGGGAGAAGAACATGTTAAAGAAGCAGAGTATTTTAGTGAAGCTTGGCATTATGACGATACCGCTTGCGATATTCGCCATAGTGCTCGGTATCTATTCAGGTATCAGCGAGATGTCAACTCTCGCCGAGGCAAAGGAAGTTTATTATGATGACTTAAAAGGCATGACTGATTTAGTCCTCTCGGCAGACCGCGATTTCTATCAGGCTCAGTTAGGCTCTGACCGCGCCCATCTCATGGAGGAGAAGGGGCTCACCGATGCCGTGCAGCAGGAGCTTGACCAATATGACGAGAACCTTCAGCAGGTATATGACCGCCTGGACAGCCTTGACGCCGAGTTCAAGGAGGATACATATCTTTATAATGATTACCGGATATCAGGTCAGACGGAATCGGTCGCAACTCTTGTAGTCGAGTCAAGGAAGCTGGTGGATGCGTATAAGTCCATATATGACCCGCATACTCATGCCGGTGCTTATGATTCACAGTATGAAGCATTTGAGAAGGCGAGGAATGATATAAGCGAGCTGCAGGACATAGTGGAGGAGTATTCCGGCTACAGAAATAAGGAAATGCAGGCTGAGATCAGGACGAAGATAATCGTTCTTATCGTGATCCTTGTTATAGTTATTGTTCTTATTGGTTTCATAGCTATCAGCATCTTAAGATACATCATAGGCAGCACGAAGGTCATATCCGAATCTCTGTCGAAGCTTTCAGAGGGCGAGTTCAAGGAGATCGATCAGTATCTTGACTATGAGGACGAGATCGGCGGAATGATCAAGGATACGAACAGTGTTATTAATACATTGAGAGGCATCATATCCAATGTCAAGGATACGACAGAGACACTTGGTACTTCTTCAAATGATCTTGCCGACACGGCAGGACAGATAAGCCATACGGCAGACGACGTATCGAATGCTATCCAGGAAATCGCAAAGGGCGCAACCGAGCAGGCTGATAATATCCAGCAGGCTACGGAGAGCGTCGGGAATATCGATGTTGCAGTTACAGGTGTCACAGAGAACACGAATATGCTTGCCGACACGGCGGGAGAGATGAATACCTCTAGCCAGACCTCAGCCAGCGAGCTTGACAAGCTCATGAAGAGCTCCGAGGAGATGAACAGGAACGTAGAGGAGATAACAGAGGCCATCAATGCTACGAGCGCAGCTGTCAATACAGTTAATGAGAAGGTTGACATGATAACGAACATAGCAAGCCAGACGAACCTGCTTGCTCTTAACGCTTCGATCGAGGCGGCAAGAGCGGGTGACGCAGGAAGAGGCTTCGCGGTCGTGGCGACCGAGATCGGCTCCCTTGCTACGGATTCCAATACTACGGCTGAGGAGATAAGGTCAGAGATGGCGAAGCTCCTTGAGCAGTCAGAGCAGGCTACTTCTAAGGCTGATGCGGTTAAGAAGGTCGCATTAGAGCAGCAGGAGGTCATGCAGGCAACGGTTGACAGTATCCATGAGCTTATCGCCAATATAGAGACTACCGTGACAGGCGTTGGCTCTATTTCCAGCAATGCCGATACCTGTATGTCTGCCAAGGACGTGGTCGTGGATGCTATGGGCTCGCTGTCCGCTATATCAGAGCAGAATGCGGCGGCATCACAGCAGACCTCTGCTTCCATGCAGGAGCTTAACGCTACGGTCAATGTGCTTGCGGCTTCGGCTGATAAGCTGAATGAGCTTGCGCAGAGACTTACGGCTGATATGTCCTTCTTCAAGTAACAGGTTGCCGGGATAAGGCAGATATAGGAAATCATAAGGGCATCCGACACTATATATGGTGGAAGGCGTCCTTATGCATACACAAAATGATGAAAAAACGGCTTGCATTTTCATGTGAAAAGAGTAAAATAATTTTGTTACAGTTGTAGCGTATCGGATGAAGTCTGATACGGGTTTTATCTAAGCATCTGTGTATAAATAACTATATGATCATGTCAGATTGATTTTGAGGATTTATTCTTTGACAGATGCTAAGTGTATAGGGAAAAAAGGAGTAAGGCAATGAAGAAGAAGCTAAGCATGAGCCAGGTGCTTCTGATGATCGGCTTTGTACCGCTGATCTTATCGGGAGTGATACTGACGATAGTGACCTCGACTAACATATCGAGCACTATGGAGAATGACACGTATGAGAAGCTGCATGTGGCGGCAGACGGTCTCAGACAGTACTATGAATGGGACATCATAAATGCAGGCGAGCCGGCTTACGAGCATGAGTATGTCGATTCGCTGAAGAATGAAGGCATAGAGATGACGCTCTTCATGGGTGACACGAGATTCATCACATCCGTACTTAAGGATGACGGCAACCGTAACGAGGGCACCCAGATGGATGCGGCTATATGGGAGAAGGTTCAGAAGGGTGAGTCGGTCAAGGCTGACGGCGTGAATGTTGGCGGACATCCTTATTACGTATTTTATCTTCCTGTTTATGACGGAAGCAACACCATAGTCGGCGCAGCATGGGCAGGCGAGGCGGAGAATAAGGTCACGTCAGCCATCAGGAAGGCTATCATGTCTATGATCATGCTGATGGTCGTGCTTCTCGTTATATTCGGAGTCGTAATCTTCATACTTGCAAAGAGGATAGTCGCTTCCTTAAAGGATGTCATGTCAGAGCTTACGATGCTCGCAGACGGGAATCTCACAAGCCATGCTCATCCTCATGCGAATATCAGGGAGCTTAGCGAGATCGCTGAGGATACCGTGACCGTGCGCAAGAAGATAAGGGCGATAGTCGTTGATATCCTCGAGGATATGAAGGAGCTTCATAAGGATATGGATGATGTCGAGGACGGCGTCACGACGGTCAATAATGCGACAGAGGGCGTCGTGCAGGCAGTTGACGATCTTTCAAAGGGATCCATGGATATGGCAGAGTCAGTACAGAATACTCAGGTCAACATGATCCAGATAGGTGACGATATTGATAATATCAAGACGCTCGCAGACGAGGCTACGACCTATGCTAAGGAGGTCGAGGCTGAGAATGCTACGGCACAGGGCGCTCTTGATGAGCTTATGAAGGCTAATACGGAGACGATAGAGGTATCCAAGTCGGTCGTTGACGGAATTAATTCTTCATCAGAGGCAGTTAAGAAGATAGCAGAGGCGGCATCAGTGATAGAGAGCATAGCAAGTCAGACGAACCTGCTTTCGCTTAATGCATCTATAGAAGCAGCAAGGGCAGGAGAGGCAGGACGAGGCTTCGCGGTCGTTGCGGGCGAGATATCGAACCTTGCTTCGCAGTCTGATCAGTCCTCTAAGGAGATCAAGGCTATAGTCGATGAGATCATAGCTACTTCAGATAAGAATGTCGAGTATGCAGGGCAGATATCAGAGGCGGTCAATAACGAGGGCACAGTGCTTAATCAGGTTAATGACAGCTTCACGGTAGTCAATGAGAAGGTCGAGGGCACGGTAGCGGCCATACATACTATCTACGAGAAGACGCAGGAGCTTGACACCGCTAAGGCTCAGGTGCTTGATGACGTGAGCGCGCTTTCATCGATATCCGAGGAGAACGCCGCTTCATGTCAGGAGACGAATGCTTCCATGGAGGAGATAGGCGCTACTATTCAGACCATCAAGGAAGAGTCTGACAAGACGCTTGAGGTTACGAATATACTTGAAAAGGCTGTCGAGGCCTTCAAGGTGGACGACCGGCCTGACGAAGAGTAAACCAGTCATCGGGCTTGACGCAGCATGAGTATCTTGTAAAATAGTAATTGATACGCCCCGGGCTTGTGGTGCAGGCACGGGGCGTCTTGATTTTATCTTACGGCAAGAGAGGTGAACGCAGTGGAGCGATCCTGCGATAAAATAAAAATGAAAGAGTATATTTCACGGATGCAAAAATGAGGACGGGATTTGATAATGCGAAATACGAGCAGATACAGTCGGCTCATATCAAGGAGAGGATAGAGAAGTTCGATAAGCTATATCTTGAGTTCGGCGGGAAGCTTTTTGACGACTATCATGCATCGAGGGTACTGCCGGGCTTCGAGCCTGATTCAAAGCTTAAGATGCTGTCTAATCTTAAGGAGCAGGCAGAGATAGTCATAGTCATATCGGCGGATGCCATAGAGCAGAATAAGACCAGAGGAGATCTTGGCATAACCTACGACAGCGACGTGCTGAGGCTCGTGGATAATTTCAGAAGCATGGGCTTCTACGTGTCATCCGTCGTGATCACCAAATACACAGGTCAGGCCGCAGCCGATAAGTTCAGACAGAAGCTGGAGGCGCACAATATAAACAGCTATCTGCACTACGTCATAGAGGGCTATCCGGGAGACGTGGCGAAGATCGTGTCTGACGAGGGTTATGGCAGAAATGAATACGTGCATACTACGAGGCCTTTAGTCGTAGTCACGGCTCCGGGCCCGGGGTCAGGCAAGATGGCGACCTGCCTTTCCCAGGTATACCATGAGCATAAGAGAGGGATAACTGCGGGCTATGCTAAGTTCGAGACCTTCCCTATATGGAACCTTCCATTGAAGCATCCAGTGAACCTTGCATACGAGGCGGCCACGGCGGATTTAAACGACGTGAATATGATAGACCCTTTCCATCTTGAAGCCTACGGTGAGACTACAGTGAATTATAACAGGGACATAGAGGTATTTCCCGTGCTTAAGGCAATGTTTGAGGAGATACTTGGCGACTGCCCTTATAAGTCCCCGACTGATATGGGTGTTAATATGGCGGGGAACTGCATCATAGACGACGAGGCATGTCAGGAGGCGTCGAAGCAGGAGATCATCAGGCGGTATTTCAAGGGAGCCTGTGACCTAAAGCTTGGAAATGTGACAAACGAAGTGGTACGCAAGCTGGAGCTTGTGATGAAGCAGGCGGGAGTCACTACTGAGGACAGGCGTGTCGTTATAGCCGCAAGGGAGAGAATGGAGAAGACCGGCAATCCCTGTGCTGCTATCGAACTGCATGACGGCAGAATAATGACCGGCCGCACGAATGACCTTCTGGGAGCGGTCGCATCCTGTCTGATAAATTCGCTTAAATTAAATGCGGGCATACCGCATCCCACGCATCTTATTTCAAGGGAGTCGTTAGAGCCTATACAGACGCTTAAGACACAGTATCTCGGTGCGCATAACCCGAGACTTCATACGGATGAGATGCTCATAGCACTGTCGGTTTCCGCAGCGACGGATCCGCAGGCAAGGCTGACCCTGGAGCAGCTTCCATATATGCGTGACTGTGAAGCGCATTCGACCGTCATGCTGTCAGCGGTTGACGAGGCGGTATTCAGAAAGCTTGGGATAAGGCTAACCTGTGAACCTGTGCTTCCGGGCTCGCATATGGCTAAGGAGGCAGAGAATAAGGACGGCAACTTAGAGACTCCCGTGCCGGAGGAAGGAGATATTTCATGACTGCACAGGATATAAAGGAGATAAAGAAGCTTTTCTCGCTGGATAACTGCACGATAGACCATATCTGTGGCTGTTACGTGAATAACGAGAAGGAGAAGCAGGCAGTATCTAAGGATGCTTTCATGAGCCTTCCTGATGAGGAGCAGCATAAGTACTTTGAGATATTCAAGAAGACGCTGACCGGCACCATAGGAAAAAATATCCTGGATATGGAGTTTCCTCTGGCAGAGGAAGCGGAGGGCGGGAAGCAGGAAGCCCTTCTTGGTTTGAGGGATTCGCATCTTGATGATGACGCTCTTATCGATCGTTTCTATGACAGCGTCATAGAGAGCTACGATACAGTCGAGAAGTATTATATTATCCTTATTCATGCAATATATGACATTCCGGGAATGACTACCGATATGATAATAAATGAGGATGCATCGGAGGGCATATATGATCATATCTGTTGCGCCATCTGCCCCGTGAAGCTCGAGAAGGGGACTCTTTCGTATGATCCCGACGAGAACCGCATATCGGAGAAGGTCCGTGACTGGATAGTGTCAGACCCGGCTCACGGGTTCTTATTTCCCGCCTTTAATGAGAGGACTGGGGATATTCATTCATTGCTTTATTACACGAAAAAGAGTGAGGAGCTGCAGGAGGGCTTCATAGACGCAGTGCTGGGGGCCGTGCCGCCGATGAGCGCAGGAAATCAGGCGGACTTCTTTAATACGGTCGTTACGGAGACCTTAGGAGACGACATCAGCCTGTCGGACGTTATGTCAATACATGATAACGTAAGGGTCATGATAAGGGATCATTCGGATGAGCCGGAGCCTTATCTCATGGATAAGAAGGAGATACGCAGGGTTTTCGAGAGAAGCGGTATCGATGATGAGATAATGGAGGACTTCGACTGGAAGTATGACGAGGTCGTAAAGGACGCCTCAGATGATGAAGATAGTGAGGCGGAGCCTTATGTTCAGGCTACTAACATACCCGGGATAAAGAAGATAGACATACGCACGCCGGATATAGTCATCAAGGTGAACCCGGAAAGGACGGATCTAATAGAGACGCGGCTTATAGACGGTAAGGAATGTCTGGTTATAACTGTTGACGACAGGGTTGAAATTAATGGTATGAACGTGCATACGATGTCGAAATCCGAGCTTAAGCGCTGAGGGCGGTTTTATTCATGCGGGAGATAGAGTTCAAGATGGAAAATGAATATGGGCAGATAAAGGAGGGGGCCGTAGTCACCGTAGAAGAGGGCTACCTTCAGGACGGACTTGTGGTATATTATACTATAGCTCCCGCAGTCGCCATGTCTAAGAACTTTACCAGACAGGAAGCCTTAAAGTCCAGGGAGGGTACGGTTACTGATGTCACGCAGGATAAGGAGAGCGGGGCTTTTTACGTTACAGTAGCCTTTGATGAATAGGGCGTATATATGGTAATATAATTCCTATGGGTACTTACGGCGAAATATTCAAAAATTCCAAGTCCTACGAGGAGACGGTAACGCCTCTTATCTGCCGTATACTGCTTTTCTGCGCCTTATCCATACCGACGATAATCGTTCTGGCGAGGATCGGGTTTCTTCACGGGGGTGACAGTCTGATCTATACTTGCTGTTTTTCCCTGATATTCGCAACCATAGCTCCTTATGTCCTGTATAAGAGCGGGCTCCCGATCGTATTTATCAAATACTATATATCTATAATACTTACAGCAGTAATAGCCATGCTTGCGCTTATTCCGGAGGCGGACATAAGGATGGGATATATCATAGGCGTGGCGGTGGCTTTAGTATATCTTGATACTAAGCTTATGATAGTGGCGGCCGTGATATCCTATATTGCGATGAACGTGTCGATGATCTGCATAGCGGCCAGGTGGCTTCTGACTGCCAATGGGCATATGCCGTCTATGAGGGCGATCTTCGTGCTTTATAAGTCATCGGTTTTATCTAATACGCTGGAGTTCATGATTCTGCTACCGGCCTTCTTCCTTGCATGCATCTTAGCAAGACGGCATATAATCAGCGAGGAGGAACTCTATGTGGAGCTTTCCGCAGAGGAGGAGAGATACCGTCTGGCATTTGAGGGATCGGATGATGTGATATTTGATTATGTGTATGATACGGACAGGCTGACCTACTATGGCTCCATCATAGAGGAGGATGCTGACAATTCCGTGGAGAGGAATATGAGCCACGCTTTTGAGCGGCTGTCTAAGGGAGAGATGGTTCATAGCGATGACATTGATGCTGTCATAAAGCTCTTAAATGGCGAGTCGTCGGGCGAGCCGATAAATGTAAGGCTCTGCGGACGGGTTCCCGGTGAATACGTATGGATAAGGATAGAGGGGAGGATAGTCTATAAGGGCGATAAGAAAATAAGGGCCGTCGGCAAGATAACCGACATAACCGAGGAGAAGGATCAGGAGGCGAATTTCCTGGAGAATGCTAAGAAAGATTCGGCGACAGGCTTCTATACATGGGATATCGGCGAGCAGCTTATAGACAGGCTCCTAGAGTCCGGCGAGAGGAAGCTTTATTACTTATTCTTCAAGATAATGAACTTATCGGATATTACCGACCAGTACGGGAGCTTCTTCACGGATGCGATCATTTCAAGGATCTCGGAGACGGCAAGAGCCGTGTTAAAGCCGGAGGATTATCTGTTCAGGCTTAACAACGAGACCTTCATAGCCATTATCACGGATACGGATGATGATCTTCTGGGCATGATCCATTCAAGCCTTGAGCATTCCTTAGAGCATATCTACACCGGAGATGACGAGAATGACGGTCTAGATTATATCGTGAGGTTCATAAGGGAGAAAGACGAGCTCTTAAGGCTTGTTGCGGGCGAGGAGTCGGCTACGGTAGAGCCTGTGAAGAAGAGCGGCAGCATCGACTATGATGCGGTGAGCTTCACCTTCAATATACTGGAGCATTCGAAAGACTTTTCATCCTCTATGATGCTTTTGCTTGAGCATATAGCGAATCAGTTCAATATCGTGAACATCCATATAATGGAGCGTGACGACACGCCGGGGCTTGAGATATCGCTTTATGATTTCAGCTCCGTGCCCGGAGGCAATAAGTTCAACCCGGGAGAGAGGCGGGAGAGCGATACGGCAGAGCTTCAGATGACCTACGACCTGCTTGCCAATAAGGAATATATCATAATGAACAGCTCGTTCCTTACTAATTACAGTAACGACACAAGGAACAGGATAACGAATGACCATACCTCGCACTTTATCGTGCCGATACTTTCTGGGGGCGAGATATACGGAACCGTGGATTATGAACACTTAAATACCGACTACGAGTGGCCGGACATGACGGTCAATACCTTAGTCGAGGTGACGCGCTGCATGTCTACCTATCTGCTCCGGGACAGGGCGGATTCAGCGAGCAGGGCTAAGAGTGATTTCTTAGCTTCCGTATCGCATGAGATAAGGACGCCCCTGAATGCCATAACGGGCTTCTCGGAGCTTATGTTAGCAAGGGAGGAGCTTGACTCCGAGTCAAGAAGATATGCTACGGGGATCAAGGGTTCTGCCGACAATCTACTTGCTATAATAAGCGGAATCCTTGATTTCTCAAAGATCGAGTCGGGCAAGGTAGAGATAATGCACGAGCATTTCAGGCTATCTGAGCTGGTATCGGATCTTTACAGGATGACCGAGGTATCGGTAAGGGAGAAGGGGCTTGATTATAATGTCACCTTTGAGGGTAACGTGCCTGACGGACTGGTGGGTGATGAGCAGAGGATCAAGCAGGTGCTTCTTAATCTCGTGAGCAATGCCGTAAAGTTCACGGCTGACGGGCAGATTGACCTTAATATCTCCTTCGTTATGGATGACGGCGGCAAGCAGGGGACGCTTATGGCATCGGTGAGAGATACCGGTGAGGGAATAAAGGAAGACGAGATAAACATGATCTTCGAGTCCTTCCAGTATGCGGATAACGCAAGGAATAAGTCTACCAAGGGCGTTGGTCTTGGCCTTACCATATGCCGCGACCTGCTTCATATGATGAATGGAGATATCAACTGCGAGTCAAATTACGGTGAGGGCTCGGTATTCTCCATGAGCGTGCCGGTAGAGGTCTTTGACGACAGCCCGGCGGAGTTTGATGACGGTCTGTCAGAGACAAAGCCGGAGGAGATATTCCATCTGCCGTTTATCTGTCCCAGAGCTAAGGTACTCATAGTAGATGACAATAAGGTAAATCTTGATGTCGCAAAGGGACTTATAGGACAGTACCATCCGCAGATAACCACGGCGATGTCGGGAGACGAGGCGCTTAATATTTATTTCAGCGAGCATGATTTCGATATCATCTTCATGGATCACATGATGCCTAAGATGGACGGCATAGAGTGCGTGAATCACCTAAGAAGGCTTAACGTGGAGGGAGCCGCTGATGTGCCTGTAGTTGCCCTTACAGCTAACGCCGTGAAAGGAGCGAGGAAGCTCTTCTTGTCATCGGGCATGGATGATTATATTTCAAAGCCTATCAAGCTTACGACGCTTGCGGAGGTAATGGCAAGGTGGATACCCGATAAATATAAGGAGGAGCCAGTCTGGGATAAGTCATGGGAAGATCCTTCAAAGAGAGAGGATAAGAAGAGCGGCTTATCCGGCGATTCGGGCGGAGCAGGGGGTTCGGGGGATATTTATGATTTCTCGCCTCTGCGAGAGATCAATTCTGATTCTGCGATAATGAACGTAGGCGGAAGCAAAGAAGTTTACAGGGAGCTTCTGCAGACCTTCTATGAATCTGATTCCATGTCCGAGGCGCAGGGCTACTATGACAGCAGGGATTTAGAGAATTACAGGATAACCGTGCACGGACTTAAAAGCTCTGCCCGTTACATCGGAGCGGAGAAGCTTTCCGATAAGGCGAAGGAATTAGAGGATCTGTCAAAGGCGGGCGACTGGGACGGCATAGAGAAAGAGCATGCGGTCATCATTCCGATGTATAGGACTGTTGCTGATTCCATAAAGGATTATCTGGGTGATAGCGGGAGCGCTAACGCATCGGCGGGAGCTTTGGTTATTTCAAAAGATGAGCTTAGAAAGCGCCTGGAGGAGCTTGCGGACTACCTTATAAACATGGAGTTCGACGAGGCGGCAGAGTGCGTGGAGTCATTAAAGGGTATAAGCATAGGCGATGAAACAGCCAACACCGACCTCTCCGACATAATTCGCATGGTAGAAAACTTCGACTTCGAGGACGCCGAGACGAACCTAAAGGATCTTATGGGCAGGCTGTGAAATAAGGTGTTGACAAGGCTTTGAAGTGTATTTATAATAAGCGAGTGTGTTTGATTGACGGAAGCCGTGTCAACTCCGTCTTTAGCATAGATTGTAGGATAGTAAACAGTAATTAGGAGAGAAGAATGGCTAATATTAACTCAGCAAAGAAGAGGATCAAGACAAGCGCTAAGAGGGCGGAGAGGAATAAGTCCGTAAGATCAGGCGTGAAGACCGCTATGAAGAAGGTTTTCACAGCCGTTGAGGCATCAGATAAGGAAGCTGCGGACAAGGCTTTAAGAGATGCTATAGGAACCATTGAGAAGGCAGGCTCAAAGGGCGTATATCCTAAGAACAACGTTTCGAGAAAGGTTTCCCGCATAACTAAAGCTGTCAATCAGATGGCTTAAAGAGAGTTTTTTAGTATGTTGCGGCGACCGGTGAGATAATCCCATCGGTCGTCTTCTTTATATAATACGGAAGTCAGGTTGCAAGGAGATAAGAAGTTACCGAATCTTTATAAAAAGATTTAAAGTCTATGGCAAAAGGTAAATCTATGGAAATCAGTCAGGATCATATCAGGAATTTTTGCATAATAGCTCATATAGATCATGGCAAATCAACGCTTGCGGACAGGATACTGGAAAAGACAGGGCTCTTAACGGAGCGTGAGATGCAGGATCAGGTCCTGGATAATATGGACCTTGAGCGGGAGAGAGGCATTACAATTAAGTCTCAGGCAGTCCGTACGGTCTATACTGCAAAGAACGGCGAGGAATATATCTTTAATCTCATAGACACTCCGGGGCATGTGGATTTCAATTATGAGGTTTCAAGGTCGCTTGCGGCCTGTGACGGAGCCGTACTCGTAGTGGATGCTTCGCAGGGGGTAGAGGCGCAGACGCTTGCAAATGTATATCTGGCACTCGACCATGACCTTGACGTATTTCCCGTGCTAAATAAGATAGATCTGCCCTCGGCCGATCCCGACAGGGTTGCGGAAGAGATAGAGGATGTCATAGGCATAGAGGCGCTTGACGCTCCGAGAATATCAGCGAAGGCTGGGATAGGAGTAGATGAGGTTTTAGAGAGCATAGTAAATAAGATCCCTGCACCTGAAGGCTCGGCGGATGAACCGCTTAAATGCCTTATCTTTGATTCTCTTTATGATTCCTATAAGGGGGTCATAGTATTCATGCGAATATTCGATGGTTCCGTGAAGCCCGGAGATAAGATCAGGTTCATGGCAAACGGCATGGAAGAGGATGTCGTGGAGGTTGGCTACTTCGGAGCGGGACGCTTCATACCCTGTGATGAGCTTACCGCCGGAATGGTAGGCTATATCACGGCTTCGATAAAGGATGTGAGAGAGGCAAGGGTCGGCGATACGGTAACAAATGCTGCAAATCCCTGCAAAGAGGCACTTCCCGGATATAAGAAGGTAAACCCTATGGTATACTGCGGAGTGTATCCTGCAGACACCAGGGATTATCCGAACTTAAGAGATGCGCTTGAGAAATTACAGCTGAACGATGCGTCCTTAACCTTCGAGCCTGAGACCTCGCTTGCTTTGGGCTTCGGATTCAGATGCGGCTTCCTCGGACTGCTGCATCTTGATATAGTAACTGAGAGATTAGAGCGTGAGTATGATCTTGACTTAGTTACGACGGCTCCTGGCGTCGTATACCGTGTGTATAAGACTGACGGAGAGATGATAGAGCTTACCAATCCGTCCAATCTCCCCGAACCCTCGGAGATAGACTATATGGAGGAACCGATAGTATCAGCGGAGGTCATGGTCTCAACCGAATACCTCGGAGCGATAATCGGGCTCTGTCAGGAAAGACGCGGTATACAGACAGGCATGGAGTATATAGAGGAGACAAGGGTGATGCTAAAATACGACCTGCCTCTGAATGAAATAATATATGATTTTTTCGATGCCCTAAAATCAAGATCAAGGGGCTATGCAAGCTTTGATTATGAGATGAAGGGCTACGTGAAATCCGAGCTTGTGAAGCTTGACATACTGATAAATAAGGAATATGTCGATGCGCTTTCATTCATAGTGTTCAAGGACTCCGCCTACGCAAGAGGTTCGAAGATGTGCGAGAAGCTGAAAGGCGAGATACCGAGGCATCTCTTCGAGATACCGATACAGGCGGCTGTCGGCGGTAAGGTAATAGCAAGAGAGACCGTGAAAGCCGTGCGCAAGGATGTACTTGCAAAATGCTACGGCGGAGACATTACAAGAAAGAAGAAGCTCCTGGAGAAGCAGAAAGAAGGCAAGAAGCGCATGCGCCAGATAGGCTCGGTCGAGGTACCAAAAGAAGCGTTTTTATCTGTGTTAAAGCTGGATGAAGAATAACGATATAAGCATATATATTCATATCCCGTTTTGCGTAAGGAAATGCCTTTATTGCGACTTTAACTCGCAGGTTCCTGCATCAGAGGACGCCTTCTTTTATTATACTGACGCCCTTATAAAAGAAATATCTTCATCAAGAGAATACCTGACAGACAGAAAACTCGCTTCAATCTATATCGGCGGAGGAACGCCAAGCGTCATGCCCTCAATGTGCATAGACAGAGTTCTCGGCTGCATATCAGATATCATATCTATAGAAGACGACACCGAAATAACCATAGAATCAAACCCCGGCACCGTTACGGAGTACAAGATAAAGGACTATGTGAAAATCGGAATAAACAGGGTAAGCATCGGAGCGCAGTCCATGATAGAGGACGAGCTTAGGGCATTAGGCAGGATACATACGGCAAAAGATTTTCTTGAAGCCTATGATAAATTCTATTGGGGCGGCATAGATAATATAAGCGTCGATGTGATGACAGGGATACCATATCAGACAAGAGAATCTCTGATTAAAACTCTCGAAGAAGTCATAAGGCTGCATCCGAAGCATATATCGGCTTACTCGCTTATTGTGGAGAACGGTACGCCGTTTTACGAGAAGCTTATGTACGGCACTCTCCCGCTTCCTACGGAAGATGAAGCATATATTATCTATAAGCTCACCCAGCAGTATCTGGCACAGAACGGCTACAAACGCTACGAGATATCTAACTATGCCCTTGGTACGAAATCGGGAAGCAGCAAAGATAAGGATTACAGATGCCGGCATAATTTAAGATACTGGGAGAGGGGGGACTACATAGGCTTTGGGGTGTCATCTGCGTCTCTTATCGGCAATCACAGATTCACGAACACTGCGGAGCTTTCCGAATATGTCTCTGCTCCCGGAGCGGTAAAGACAGAGGATATGACTCTAAGCGATAAGGATGCTATGGCGGAATTCATGTTCTTGGGACTAAGAAAAACCGATGGCGTAAAAATCTCTGATTTTAAGGAAAGCTTTGATACCGACATAGCAGATATATACGGCGAGGTAATGAAAAAGCATATCAAGGACGGGCTTGCCGAGTTTATCGCAGGCGAAGAAGGCGAGGAAGACGGTCGCTTCATGCTTACCGAAAGAGGCATGGACGTCGCTAATTACGTGATGAGCGACTATATGCTATAAGCATATCGGAGCGGTCATTTATAGGCCGCTCCAAAGCCTGGCATGAGGTGTCTGCGCCAGCAGACGGGGTCCTGATGCCGGTCGCTGTTGTCATATGGTATCTATTCAGAACCCTGAGGGTTCTTCATAGATACAAGCATCTGGCTCATTAGAATTTGCCCTACGGGCAAGGAGCCAGATGCTGCCATCCCAATGTTTTCGCACGCAATCCGCGGCAAGCGCGTATTGCTGTACTGAACAGTTACGTCATATGTTACTATACAGTATCAGCATAAACCACATCTAGCACGCAGCAAGACCCATTCTGGCAGGATAAGCCACGCCTACCTCATCCCTGTCTCTTGAATATTCATAAAGCGAATAGGAAAGGATATCTTCTAAAGCTACCTGTGTGTCATTTACATCTTCTATCATTTCTAAAAGATGATCCGGACTTAGAGCATCCGATATTGGCACGAGGATCAGTTCATGCACGGAAGAGGGCAGTATGTATAGGTCGCATCCGAGATTTCCAGCGAATTTCCTTAGTATCCCGTCATAAAACATCGCTCCTGCTCCGTTGACCCTGTCTTTATTTGATAGGATATACATCGGCAGGCTGTCAGGTATATCACCCGTGGATACGCCCATCTGATCAAGCAGGTCCTTCATGGTCCATATAGCGGAGGGAAGCAGCCTGGGGGTATTCTTTACGGCGCATGCTTTGATATCATCAGCATCTGCGTGCCACATTTCAAGATGCTCGTTTTTAATAAGGACAGACGAGAAGCTGTCCTTGTAGCTTCCCATGTACACGCCGAAGACCATAGCGAGGTCAAGGCTCGTGAAGCTGGGTATTCCCTGTAATAATTCGGCGTTCTTCCTCGCATTCACGAGCTTGAAGAATATCCTGTCCTTTACCCACTCAAAGTCCCTGAAGCTTTCCGTATCAAAGGCGGGTCCGATCCTGTTCTCGGAATATATCCGCAATATCTCATTCACTATATCATCTATATCCCTTCCGTCACAGTAGTCCGTGTAAAACTCATCCATATATATCGTGGGGGCTACCCTGTTTTCGTTCTGCATAATGGATATCCCCTTATGTACCACGGAGTTATTCTTTAATGCCTCGTAAACAGATACGGAGAATTCCTTTCCGCATATTTCTGAAAGCTTGTTTCTTATCATTTCATTAAAATCATCATATTTCATTTCTTTCCTCCTTAAATACTTGATATCCGGACACGGCTCAGATGGCTTGCGAAGCTTCTCATTCCTGCCATGCTGAACCTTATGAACAGAATAAAGTCCATACAGACCGGCGGTGAAAGAAAGAAGCATGCCTCTGCTTAGGGAAAGAAGTACTTATGACAGCTAAGAAATAATCGATGATAAAGAAAACGGGGGCAAGCAAAGCCGCCCCCGTCTATGATCATAAGAAAAGTATAATCAAATCACACTCTTGACAGATACTCGCCTGTCCTTGTGTCTATCTTCAGCTTGTCGCCAATGTTTACGAATAAAGGAACCATTACCTGAGCGCCTGTCTCGACCGTAGCGGGCTTTGAAGCGCCCGTAGCGGTGTCACCCTTGAGACCTGGCTCCGTCTCTGTAACCTCAAGCTCTACGAAGAGCGGAGGCTCTACCGAGAAGACACTTCCTTTGTACGAGCAGATCTTGCAGCTGTCATTCTCCTTGACGAACTTCATGGCATTTCCGACTATATCCGAGTTGATGCCTATCTGCTCGTAAGTCTCCGGATCCATGAAGTTATATACGTCGCCGTCACTGTAGAGATACTGCATATCCTTCCTGTCGATATGAGCTGTCTCGAACTTCTCCGTCGGACGGAAGGTTTTCTCTACGACGCCCGAATTAATGACATCCTTGAGCTTTGTACGCACGAAAGCGGCTCCCTTACCTGGCTTAACATGCTGAAATTCCACGATCTGATAGACCGTACCATCTATTTCCAGGGTCACGCCATTCTTAAATTCACCTGCTGAAATCATCAGAATTCTCCTCCTATGTCAGACATAAATGCGAAATCCATTATAACCCACCCAGATAATAAACGCAACCCTTGGATTTTACTAGTATGTGTCAAGTACTCGTTGGTTCTTTTCCTTAATGATTTTTTATCTTGTATATCTCAAGCTTATTATTAAGTTATTATTGATAGGTCTTAGTTTTCAACATTAACCGTCTGTTTTTAGAGACACCTCTCCTTACGGCT
>JAFTAP010000001.1 GCA_017455525.1 Lachnospiraceae bacterium | reverse complement strand
GCAGCAAGCTGCTCTCGCCATGCTCCGTCCATTCGGAATCCGCTAATTTGCTACGCAAATTGCTACTTCCTCATGTTCGGGCGGGTCACAAGTTCCAAATCCTATTTGTGCAAGCACAATCGGATTTGTACCTTTTGACCCTTGCATCATATTATTATCTATCATTATTTATCATAAAAATCCAAATTTCTATAGTCCGCATATTTCCACCCTGGTGCGATCGTCACTTTTCATACCCACAAGGTATCGCAATGTATTTATTATATGTATTTCACATTATACACGCAAGGGGGTATATTATAATCAGCAAGAATAAATGAGCAACAAAACTTCGGCCGAAGCAACAGCTCAGAGTAACCATAAATAATATACAGCACCGGGACTTAGCCCACATACATGAGCAAGCCCCACATAAAAGAAAGGGGTATCATTATGAAGAAGATAGAGATGTTTTTAGAGGAACTGTACAAGAGCTTTTCACACATCATAGAGTATTGATAAATTTTGAAAAATAATCGAATGAAAAAATGTCTATCCCCTTGCTGGTGAAAGATCAGCAAGGGGATATTTTTGTCGCTCAAACAAAATCCCCCGCCGAAATCTTTTCCGGCAGGGGGTATATTAAACAGCTTCCCGCTGTATTTGGTCTGTAGGCTTTCCGTCTTCTGCATCAGCCCTCGATAGCAATGTACTTCTGCTCCTCGACCTTAGGCTGCTCGACCTTCTTAGGTACTGTCAGAGTAAGGACACCATTTTCAAACTTAGCTTTGATGTCCTCTTCCTTCACAGCCTCTCCTACATAGAAAGTCCTGCTCACGGAACCCTGATACCTCTCTCTGCGGATATAATGATGATCCTTGTCCTTCTCATCATTGCTCTTCGATGTAGAGGCATTTATCGTCATATATCCATCCTTAAGCGATGCTTTGATGTCCTTCTTGTCGATACCGGGCAGGCTCATCTGAAGCTCATAAGAGTCCTTGTCTTCTTTCACGTCCGTCCTCATAAGCTCTCCCGCATTTCCCTGAAAGCTGTCGAGATGTCCGAACGGCCTTGTGAAGAAATCATCGTCAAAAAGATCGTCAAACAAATTGTTTCTAAGAATACTAGGTGTGTACAACATAATGCTACCTCCTTATAAAATATGTGTCTGCCTCCGAAGCTTCTGTCATGCCTTTAGCTGTCTGCACGGGTTCTCATTCGTATGGTTTCTGCCCGTCCGCCTCATGTATGACCTTTGCAACGTGGCGTCTCGTCAGTATCTGCTTCCTGCCGGTTTTTCTAAAACCTTCCCGACAATCCGCCTGTCCTTGGGAAGCTTCCTATGGCTACCGTGCCCTCCGTTTCCCTTGGACTGATTATGTTATACCACTTTTATTAGCACTCGTCAAGGGTGAGTGCTAATAAAATTTGTGAAAAATATGTGAACATCACGAGATGTGAACTCAGCATGCCATAAGCTACCCTAAAAAACTTCCTCCCATTTAAGCCCTTTGCCCCGGGTCATGGTGCGAGTTTCTTCCATAGGCTGTGGTTTCCCAAAATAATAACCCTGCGCACGCTCACAGCCTGCTTCTTTTAAGAACTCATAATGCTCTTCGGTCTCGACTCCCTCCGTAAGAGGCTGGATATTCAAAGCCTTCGCGCCTCCGATGATATAAGAAAGCAGGGCTCCCGCCTTCGGATTATGGTCATAACTCCTTAGAAATACCAGATCCAGCTTCAGCACGTCAAAGGTATATTCCGTAAGGACATTCAACGAAGAATAACCGCTGCCGAAGTCGTCTATCCAGATATGATAACCCCTGTCATGCAGCCTCTGAGTTTCATTCATGATTAAATCCGAATTATCATTCAGTGCACTCTCCGTAACCTCCAGATCCAGCATTTCCCTCGGTACGTCATATTCTTCTCTCACCTTCTCGATAGTGCCGACTATATCGCAAAGCTCAAAATCAAGCCTGGACAGGTTTATGGACACGGGCACCAAAGGCTCTCCCGCTTCTTTAAGTCTCTTATAATCCTCGCACACCTTCCGTAAAATAAATATATCCACCTGATGTATCAGATGAAAATGCTCCAGAGTCTCGATAAAATCTGCGGGTGAAAGGAACCCCATTACCGGATCGACCCATCGCGCCAAGGCCTCATATCCGCATATCTCGCCGGTCGCAACCCGGATGACCGGCTGGTAATATACCTTTATGTATTCATTCTCTATAGCCTCATCAACATGATCCACGACATACTGCTGCCTGCGAAGCTTCTCCCTCAGCATCTCGTCATACACGCAATAATTTATATCATGCCGGCCCTTTATGCTGTTGCAGGCAAGTCTTGCATGGTCACAGGCAAGGCCGACCTCCGCCATCCTGTCGTCCATATAATAAATGCCTGCCTTAAGCCGCACTCTCTTATTTGCATCCTCTGCCTGAAGCAGCAGCTTTATCACAGACTCCACGGAATCTGCCGTCTCCTTCTTGGTATGTCCCATTGAACAGACTACAAAATGGTCGTCAGAGAACCTTGCAACCGTGCCGTCAGCAAACGTGTTCCGCAGTATGCGCGCGACCTCGCATAAAAGCTCATCGCCTATGCGGAAACCATACCGTTCATTATACAGCTTGAAATTCGGGATATCGAAATGAATGAACGCGAAATCCAATCTTCTGTTCTCCGGAGACGACAATAACGCCTGCACACTCTGATAGAAAAAAGACATATTGAAAAGTCCTGTGAGTGAGTCTGTTTCCTGATTTGCTGAAAGGATCTGTGCTTCTGCGAAGCTGTTGCGGTTGCGGTTAAAGTACTCATCCTGATCCACATCTATAATGAAAACATAGAAAAAGCTATTGCCGTTAAGCCCATGAAGCAAATGTCCGAAATCCTCGATATACCTGAGATCACCCTGCTTCGTCCTGATACGGTAGCGCACATAATCATGCCTTTTCTCGCCAAACATAGTCTGCGCCGTGATCTCATTCTCTATCTTATGGAGATCCTCATCATAAACCATACCCTTGAAGCTGCCCCCGATGTAATCAAGGAACTCCTCGAAAGTCTCACAGCCGAAGAGATTTATCACATTCTCGTCCGCAAATAAAATCTTCTCCTCACCCGATGCTTCATATATGAAGAAGCCTCCGGGAAGGCCTGTGGGTATATTTCTCATATGTCTCTCCTTTCTTCCGGTTCTCTGATCACGGTCCAGGCTTTATAGGGTGTACGACCTTGTCCATTACTTATATTTTTCTTTTCCCTTACAGAAATCCGCCTCTGGCTCTATGTCTCCGCAAGCCTCATCGTAAGCATTATCTCGTCCCGTGCGGATTCTTTTGTGTGCTGCGTATTATAGATATAAAGATACACAAGTATCCCGCCGTCATCTAACTCCTGAAAGACAAACTCCGCCTGATATTTATCACCGCTAAGCTTCCTGTATGTATCCTGATAGTATTTATACTTCGCTCCGTAGTATGTCGTGACATTACGTGCCGGAAACTTTTTTAATTCATCCGTCTTTAAGATATCCTTAAGGATCGCTTCCTCTATAAGCTTCTTATTCCCCCTGTCATTTTCCGCCACGAAAGAATCCGTATCAAAATAACAGACAAAGAAGCTTTCCGCATATTCACTCTTACGGCCTATCTCATTCAGCTTATATTGATAGCCTTCCATAGCGCCAAGCTCCTCGTCCACTATGTCATGCTCCACCGCCTCCCAGTCTTTAGGTATCCTATAGCTTACCTTCCCGTCCGCAAGCTCTCTTTCCGGCATATCCCTTATATCCATAGCAAGCTTCGTTCTCATGGAATAAATACTGTCATTTACGGCTTCGATATCTGTCTTTTCTATGTGGTCGATCTCAAGGCTTATCTTCTTCAAAAGATCAATATCAAGCTTGCCGTATACGGTTACTTTGTCTCCTGTATTGAGAGCTGATATGGCGTTAGCTGCTTCCTCATCTGAAGCAGAGCATGAGATTACTTTAGCGGTAGTCGAGAAAGCTTTGAGCGTAAGCTTTTTATTATTTTTATTCTTCGTATCTATAATGCCTGATACGGCGTAATACCGCCCTTTGCGTATAACCCCGCTCTTGCCTGCAGTTTTCTCTGCGGCATCGATTATAGTCCTTGCGTCCACATGCTGATAGACTACGTGGGTTTCTGTATCAAGCGCAACCTTTACGCTTAAGAATGCCGCTCCGCAGAGAGTGACGACCACTGCCGTAAGCAGAGCAAAGGACAATATCTTATATGTCTTTTTCCTACCTCTCAACATAGTCTCCCGAATAAACCAACCCTTCTGTCTCTGCCAGTTTTTTCAATACCTCAAGCACTTCTCTGTATGTATCCGCATCAGCATAATCGTCCTTGACTTGCGCCGTATCGCCCTTTTTATATTCTGCCGTCAGCCTTTTCCTAAGCTCCTCTGAATCCCTAAGATCAGTTCCATTAAGACATATAGTCTTGCCCCTTACTTTTATGATAAATTCCTTCTCTTCTTTCATGAGTCCCGATTCAGCACCGCCTGATGTGCCGTTCGCAGATATGCTTTCTGATGCTTCATTCAGTGATGCAACCGAGTCTGCTTCATTGCTGCCGTCTGCTCCCCATTTTGCCCTGTCTATCGCTTTATCCAAATCTATGAGCGGCATATTGGAATTATTCTGCAGCTCGACCGTCCGTTTATCAAAGCCCGAAAGCATAGCAGAAAAAAGTATGATACATATTAAAATTAAAGCTTTATTCCTATTCTTCTCCATCGTCAGTCTTATATTTGTAGCCCGCCTCGTCCAGCAGATCCATGATACCGTGGAATGTCGCAGACGACGCATATCCGTCTACGAGATATACAGTATTCTCCCTGTTGATATTATTTTCAAGAAATCCGCTTACTGCATCCATGTTCCCTATCGGTTCATTCCTGTAATATATCTCATTCCCTCTGACCACGAAATAATAGACATACTCCGTGCCGTCAGATGCAACATAGTTGCCTGCATTATTTATTCCCTCCGCCTGACCGCCCTGTACGGCTTCATCACTCTCCATAAAACTCTCTAGCCGTGATGAAAAAAACATCTCCGCACCCCTTGTGCCAAACTGCATATATAATCCCGTAAGCAGGACTACAGCACCGCAAAAGAAAAGCCCGAAAAGACCTGCGATGTAATCCTTCTTTGCCTTCTTAAGCATCCTTCGGGCTGCGGGATTCAGATAATGCGTATAGTCGTCTTTCCTATTTATAACTATCTGGAAATTTCTGCGCAGAGGTTCTATGAGCAGGAGAATCGTACCCGCGACAGACAATAGTATGAGCAGCGCGCCGATAGCGATAAGAATGACCGCTATCATGCTTCCTCCTTGATACCGGTTTTGACACGCACATTGGGCTTATCCAGCAGATCAGTAAATATACCCTGTATGCGTTTTTCATCACGGTAAAGGATGTCCTCGTCGTTTTCATTCAATGAAAGCACGACGAGCTTTTCCGGATTATCGTCTATGTATTCTGCAAGAAGCTGTGAAAGCTCCCGATATGTGTCGTCAACAGCTTCCCCCTTCAGAGTCAGCTTTTCTTCCCTGTCCTCCGCTGAGAAGTGTACCGTAATGGTCCTGTCCGTCAGAGTATCAGGATCATAGATCGAAACCACGGAAATAAACTCGACATACTGATTCATGCTTTCTTGAGAATCAACCTGATCCCTGTATATCTTCTGCTGCGTCCCGGCTTCTCTTAAAGCAGCTTCCGCTTTCGCCTCGCGAGCCAGGGCAGACGACTGCGAACCGCTTATCTGCGTGATGACAATAAGCAGTATGATAAAGACCACATCGAGCAGCGAAGTCACATCTATAAGCACATCTGTACGATTTTTCTTATTCCTTTTCATCGCTGTCCCTGCTCTTATTCTTCATCAGCTTCCTCATCGGTAATGTTGCCGAGCATGATGGAATTGCTGAGCTTCTTATCATAGTCCTCGAATAAAAGCTCTATGGAGTTAATGGTCCTCGACGGAAGCAGCGCATCGATGGCCTTTAATATTATCGCAAACACGAGTCCCCAGAAGGTCGAGTACAGCGAAAGATTCAGGCTGCTGATAAGTCCCTCGAACTGCGAAGGATTCGATATCGCATTTATCTGAAATATCAGTCCTGCGACCGTTCCCAATATGCCGAACAGCGGGAAAAGCGGTATGAGCTGTACATAGACAGCATGCCTTAACGTTATCTCATTGAACTTTTTCTCAAGCCCCCTTACGGTATCCGGCGTTACCCGCTCCTTCGTGGTCTTGCTCTGAAACTCGCTTGTCTTGGTATTATAAAGCGTCACCTCGTTCGTAAGATTGAGCGCCGCCTCAACCTGGCTCTGATGCCCCACAAGAAACATATAATTACCTATCAGTAATATCCCAAGGATTATCCCCAGTATCACGATAAACACGTTTATATTCTTCGACATAAATTCAAATATGGGATTCAATGTATGCTTCTCCTTTGCTTTTCCGGTTCTGTACTGCAAATGCTAATATCTGTCTTATTTCAATTCATAAAGTATCCGCTAACGATTTAATATCCATGCGCCTGCATTCAGATAGGCAGCAAAGCCCAGCATCTCCACGACAATACAGCAGACAACATAAGTAAGAATTTTCTTCATTCGTTAAACCTCCGCTAAATATAGTATACCATAAACACTAAGCTCACGACCGATGGAGTACCTTC
The DNA here is from genome assembly GCA_017455525.1 of Lachnospiraceae bacterium. GTDB lineage: Bacteria > Bacillota > Clostridia > Lachnospirales > Lachnospiraceae > NK4A144. The sequence continues at coordinate 1,194 of JAFTAP010000001.1, read as the reverse complement.
AGTACATTAACATATTTGTTAATGTTTTGATTCTAAATCCTATATTTTACGCTATTTACCACGTTCTTAAACAAACAGGTATCAAAAATGTATCACGGAAATATTTACATGTTCCTGGTTTTCTCGTATGCCCACTCCATATACAGCGGAACCATCCTGAACAGAAAGCTGTTCTCCATCAGTTCCACGATCAGCTCCTGAATCGTAAAGGGCTGATATCCGTAGCTGCTGATCTCCTCTACATACTGATCAAGCTTATCCTTCTTTATGGCTCTGAAAAACTTCTGTGTATCCTTATTGGCGACACATAAGCGCTTAAGATAATCCTCTGCCTTGTCAAAATCGCCTCTCTTGAAATATAAAACAGAGAGTGGAAGAAGCATCTGTGTTTCCTCGTAGCCGTCATATTTCTTATGAAGCTCCAAAGCCGGCTCTTCCTGCTCAAGATAAGCATAAACATGCATCAGACTGTAACGGACACCGGGATTATCATTTTCGGACAATCTGATCATTTCTTCATATTCCTTGGCAGCAAGACCCATCATCCCGGCTTCTGCCATGAAATCCGCATATCTGTTAAGGAGTCTCATGTAAGGTCGTGTTTCCAAAATGCCCCAGAACTCACCAATACTGTCCCCATCCATTAAGCCTTCCTTCTCCATCAATCTGGTGCCGTTTTTGACAGCCTCGGATAGCTTCTGATAATACTCCCACGTACTATCCTCTATCATATCAAGAGAAGCACTGATGGCATCCATATTGTCCGGTTCCAGTTCCAATGCTTTTTTTATATACTTTTCTGCTTTAGCTTTCGTCGGAGCTTCTTCTGCCAGTTCAAGAAAATCATCCGCGGTCTTTGCTGTCTTCTCTGTAACCCTTCCCGGTAATTTGCCATTATAATCTGTCGTGAACTTTTGAAGAAGTCCGTTCACTTCATCCATAGACATATCTTCTGCACCATTTTCATCCAAAAACTGATGCATTGCTTTTAACGCTTTTTCAGATTCCCTACTCATCTCCTATCCCTCCGTATCATCCACATATTCTTGCTCTGTATTTGCTACATCAGTACTATATCGTTTTCCATCCTTCGGAGATCTCATTTTCAGTTGGTGACAATTTGTCACCAACTGACTGCCCTCTTCTTTAAGTCTCTGTTTTAGTTTATTCCAATATTTTCTTCCATCCGCGCTT
>JAFTAP010000010.1 GCA_017455525.1 Lachnospiraceae bacterium | reverse complement strand
CTTAAGCTTCCCGAAATCCGCAAGCTTCATGTGGCAGGAGCCTGAGAAAAGCATGAAGCACAGCACGCCGTTCATAAGATAGTCCTCAAGGTCAAAGGTGACTATCTGCTCCAACGCCTCATACAGCTCCTTATTATTCGTAGCAATCTCTAATACTACAAGCAGGCCGCCCAAAATCAACGAGAACAGCATAAGCGCTATCTCATAGGTAAGCTTCGTCTTTTTCTCATTGAAGTAACCAAGCACTACTATAAGCAGCATAGCCGCCACTACATAAGGCAGAAAATCAGTCATACTCCGTTCTCCTTCCGATTTTGTCAGTAACCTGACTCCTGTAATTGCCCGCAACTCCGGCGCGCATAGCTTCATCGCCAATGGCACTTCTAATGCCTTGTTATTTCCTGAATGTCTTTACCTGCTCGGATAACTCAGTCAGCTCTTCCTTGGAAAGCTCCGGCAGACGCTCTAAGCGGTCGAGGAAGGCGGCTATGGTTTCTTTTCTCCGCTCATCTATGAGCTGCATGTAAAAGTTTGCGAATACGCCGGTGATTATGGCTATGACTATAAGAGAATAAACCGTGACCGCTACGGAGCAGAGCTTCGCAATGAAGCCATGCACGATGATATCCCCGAAGCCCGTCGTGGAAATGACAGCATAGCAATACCACAGAGCGTCGCCATAGGACAAGATTTCAGGCTCCGTCACATATACAATAAGAGCAGCAACAAAAACAAATATAAGATAGGTGGCGAGCACCTCGTGGGTGCGGGTCTGCTTTAGTATGCGCCACAAGGTTTTCAGCCTTTTTCCAAAGCGTACTCTATGCTCCATGACTGACCTACATAAGAGGCGCGAACAGGCGCAGGATGAGCTGCTTTATGCGAAGGAATCTCGAACGCCCCGTGCGGTACTCCTCCGTCACCTCACGGCACTTCGTAAAAGTCTCGTCAAACATACACTTCATGTCCCTCACCGCCTGATAATCATACATGAAAGCACCGTTCTCGAAATGATGATAGAGGCTTCTGAAATCAAGGTTTATCGTGCCGCAGGTAGCGACCTCGTCATCCGATACGCTCTGCTTCGCATGGCAGAAGCCCGGCGTGTATTCAAAGATACGCACGCCGTTCCTCGCAAGCCCCGCATAATACGACCTCGTCACGCTGTATATAATCTTCTTATCCGGTATGCCGGGGGTGATCACTCGCACATCCACGCCGCTCTTTGCAGCCATTGCGAAGGCTGAATTCATCTCTTCCGTGATGATAAGATACGGCGTGATGAACCATGCGTACTTCTTCGCATTCCGAAGCACGTTCATGTAGACATTCTCGCCCACATGCTCATCATCAAGGGGGCTGTCCGCATAAGGCTGCACATAGCCCTTTTCCTTAGCCTCATAGGGCACGTCGGGCAGGAACTTTGAGTAGTCCTTATCATCTGAATCATCATCCCTTATTGCGTTCCAGTTTTCAAGGAAAGCAACGGTAAGACTCTTTACTGCGTCACCCTCAAGCCTTATCCCTGTGTCAAGCCAGTGTCCGTATGGCTCAGTCACATGGAAATATTCATCCGCAAGGTTATAACCGCCCGTGAAGCCCACCTTGCCGTCTATGACGGTTATCTTGCGGTGGTCGCGGTTATTCACGAAGAAATTCAGCACGGGGTTCATGGGGTTAAAGACACGGCATTTGATGCCGTCCTTTTCCATCTTGGTTATAAAGGAATTTCCTATGAAGCCCATGCTTCCCACATAATCATAGAATAAACGCACATCGACGCCTGACGCAGCCTTTTCCTTAAGTATCGCATGAAGCGGCTCAAAGGATCTGCCATCCTCTATCGCATGGTATTCCATGAATATGAACTGCTCCGCCTTCTTAAGCTCTTCAAGCTGTGCCTTAAAGCCGTCCGCTCCGTCCCCGTAGAAGACCACGTCGGTATTATTATACACAGGATATTTTGCATAATCCCTTATATACCGACTCTGATTCGCAACGCCGATATTCTTTGCGGAAAGCCTTTGAAGCTCCGCGTCATTTGCAGGCAATAAAGGAAGTAAGGCGTCGTCCAGCGCCTTGTAACGGTTACGCATATCTTTGGTTCCCTTATTCAAGCCCACCATCAGATACAGGAACACGCCGAGTATCGGGAAAGCCGATATAATAATGAGCCACGGCATCTTCACGGAAGCCGTCTCATGTCTGCCGTAGATATACAGGACAAGCAGAACGGCGAGAATAGTGATTATATTGGCTATCCAAGTGAGCCTTGTCTCCAGGCGGAAATAAATGAAGTAAATCATAAGTATCTGCAGGATTATCGCAAGTCCCGCAAATACCGCCCTTTTTATGCCGTTCTGCACGGCGCCCTTCTTCTCAACCGTCATGCTCATATATGTCTGCTCCTATAATAACCCTAGTTTATTATCTGACTACGACCGTCAACTCTCTAAGGAATCCACCGCATGCGAATCTTCGCTCCGTTCAGTGCAGAACAAGCTTCTACCGGAAGTTCTGCCCCCCTAGGGCAAAGGCTGTCTGACGCAGACCCCTCACTTACTTCGGCTTCATCATCAAACTGTCCGCCACCTTGGAGCTTCTGCCGAATCTCAGCGTCAAATATCCGATTATGCTGAATACGACTGCTCAAAGTAAGTTTACAAGCAGGTCCTTCATAGTGTCAAGTATGCCTATGTCGAGATACCCGCCGTCGATTGTGTAGGTCTCGCCAGACGCCGTATTTATTATAGTCTGTGTGATGCCCTTAACGTCTATGGGCGTGCCCATATTCGCAGGATCAAGCGTTACCGAGCCGAACTCCTGCACGATGAAGTCCTTCTGCATATCGAGGAAGAAGAGCTGGTCCATCGTGAACCCGAAGATAATGACCTGAAAGACAGGCGGTATCGTTATCCTGAAGGTATCCTCGACAAAGGACGGCAGAAGAAAAAGTATCAGGGAAAGCACACAGAGCATGGCGCTCTGATAATTCCCCAGCATAATATGGTGCGTTTCCATGAATGGTGGGCGGATCGCGCCGTGCCAAGAACCAGACAGGGTGCAAGCACCGCATTAAAAAAGCTGGGCTATTCATCAACAGGCAGCATGCTTGTGGATAACCTTGCACTGTCTCTTACTGACTGCTACTGGATAAAGCCACGTACGGCAGACATCACATGGCACGACGTAAATCTTTTTGAGAACCACTTTGTAGACTATTTCGGAGAGATCACCATAAACAGCAACGCCGACGTAGGCAGGCGCGCCCGCTTCTCCCGCTTGCGACAAAAAACGATGCCAACGGTCTGGGCTGCATCTGCAACCTCTTCACGAATAATGAAGCCGAGTTCGTCTCCGCATGGGAGATCCTGCAGAACAGCCGCATGCGCAACCATGACATGGATAAGTCGGTGGCTTAAGACCTAACGTATGATCAAAAATGGTAATCCCTGACAAATACCCCGAACTGAGGCAACTCGATCCAATAATACCCGTCACGATTTTTCGATGTCGCTATTATCCCTTTTCCTATAAGGCGCTCTCTGTATGTATTGAAAGTGGCCGAGGACATCTTCGAGCCTTCTTCCATATGCTTCATCACTTCTTCCCTTTTCACTTTATGCTCATCAGCATTAAGCTCTACCAAGGCCTTTGTGATTTCTATTTCTTTTTCAGTAAGCTCATCCCAGATTTTTGCGTAACAGTATTTTATTAGTTCACTGGTATATTCAAACTCAAGGTTCTTATTCTTGCCATTTATATTCTTCTCAAAATAAAGCCACCCTAAGACCTGAAACGCAAAGGCATATCCTTTTGTCATCTTCGCAAGCTTTATGGCGTCTGTTTCCGCAATACCAAAAACATTAAGGTAGGAAACGGCTATCTGGCTACAGTCAAGCGGCTCTACATGAACCTGAAATGCCCGCATAAGAAACGTGCAGTCCTTGAATTCCTGTTTATCCGTGACCTCTCTGAAATTTGCCAATAATCCCGTCATAATGATATGCACGGGAAGCTTCTCCCTAAGCAGCCCCTGAAATGTATGGGCAAATTCTCGCATCTCCTTTGTAGCAGACACATCGTCCAGCGTAATCAAAATTCGCTTCTCCTTTGCGGATAATGCTCTAACCATCTTCTCAATCAAGACATGAATATCAAATATCTTTTCCTTATCAAACTCTATTCCAAGACTGATGCCTGCAAGAGAGAGGTCCATGTTTGATTTCACAAAACATTTTTGAACTAATGAATGCTGCGCCAGTTTAGCCGCCAACTGCAGAAGCATATCGCTTGTTACATTCAAATCCACTATAATCCATCCGTCACCCTCCGACAGTCCTTCCACGATTTTCGACAGCATGACCGTCTTGCCACACCCTCGCACTCCGGTAATCATATAGCACTTCTCGCTCGGATCAGGATAGGAGAAATTCTCCATTATTTCCTCGGTCTGTACAGTTGATATATATTGGCTCGGCTCTATTCCAAATGTATGTGTGAAAGGATTTTGCATAAACCGTCCTCCTTATGCTATATATTTATTTTAAGTATAGCATCTCCTTCGATTGCAAGCAACCTTTCACAACCCATAGCAACCGTTCGCAACCATTCATATTGTCTCTGTAGACCATACACCTTTCACAACCTTTCATAACCATCTGTAATCTACTCTCACGACCGATTTAGTGAACCGCTGCGCATGGCATGGACAAGCTGGTGGCTAAAGACTTAGAGGGGATTATGAGAATTATCTAAAATGCAATATCCTCAAGCGTTAATTCTATATTATTCTTTTCTAAAAACATTATCATATATGCCGGCAGATATGTGATGTTTTTATTTCTCGATATATTGCAGTTTGCAAAAACGAATGCCTCTTTTATTTCATATTCAGGATTCTTGAGGCAGTTATTTATCGCAGAATGTACAGTGTAATCCTTTCCGCTTTTTACTTCTATCGGCAGCGCATTTCCATCGTACTCGATCACGAAATCCAGCTCTCCGAGCCTGTTAGAATTATAATAACAGAGGCTGAAGCCCTTTGCGCACAGCTCCTGCGCAATGGCATTTTCATATATTCCCCCGGCATTAAGCTTGCTGTCGCCATTTAGAAGCTTGCTTTTCGTTTGCATCCCGTATTCAGAAGTAAGCATGCCTACATCCGCGAAGTACAGCTTGAAAAGGCTATGCTTTTCGTTTATCCTCAACGGAATCCTTGGTTCCGTAATATTGAACACAGGCAGAGAAACGCCGGACTTGATAAGCCACAAGAAAGTGCCTTCTATCCTGTCAAAATGCAGACCCTTCCTTAAATCCGAAATAATGTATCGCCGGTTCTGCTTCAGCAATTCCGACGAAATAAGTTCGTAAGCATTGGTAAGCAAAAGACGCCTGTCCTCGGCTTCATATTGCGTAAAATCTAATTTATAAAGGGCGCTGATATTACGATGTATTTCCATTACATCATTAATATTCTTTGTTTCGGCAAACCTGCTCACTGCTTCCGGCATACCCCCGACCATGAGATACCTCGTGAACATCTCAAGTATTTTAGTATTAACTATGTCCATTACCGGTTCTCTTCTTAAAAATGACTGCCTGAGACTTCCTATCGTGTCCTCGTTTATATTAGTAATCTGGAGAAACTCTTCAAAATCAAGCGGAAACATCTCAAGTATCTTAAGATAGCCGACGGGAGCCGATTCCAGATTCGTAAGCTCTATGCCTAGAAGCGAGCCGCTTAAGACATACCTGAAGCTGCCTTCATCGACGAAAAACTTGATTTTTGTGACCATATCCTTGTACTTTTGTATCTCATCAATAAATATCACGGTCTTACCTTTTTTCAGCACCTGTCGACTTAACGTGGATAAGCCTAAAATAAGCGCATCAACATCCTCTGCCTGCCTTAATACTTCGACAGCCCCCCGTGTCTCTATTAAATTGACCTCAAACACATCGCAGCCCAGTTCCCTCAGCACCCGTCTTATCAGATACGTCTTTCCTACCTGACGGGCACCCTTAATAAGAAGGGCTTTACTGCTCTCCTCATACCACTTCCTTATTTCATTTTCACATTTTCTTTTTAATTCCATCACAATATGAATGCCTGACTAAAATATTCTTCAATAGGCATTCTACATTATCGATGTCAAAAACACAAGATAAAACAATGAATTTTTGTCAGAAATACAGGGTAAAATCGGATTTTTTCGTCAAAAATACATTTTTCACCTCTCCCCCACTCCCACAGTGCTGACGATAGCGGGGAAGTAGTTCAGATCATTGACTGCTTTTTAGCGTATTCGGCAAAGAGGGGAAGGCGTCTTCGCTTCGCTACGGTCGGTGCTAAGCAAACAGCCACTGGCTGTTTAGCACCGGAATCCGCTAATTTGCTACGCAAATTGCTACTTCCTTCGGGATGCTGATGCGCATAGCGCATCAAGACGCATCCGTAAAACATCCACTGGATGTTTTACCATGTTCGGGCGGGGCGCACGACATCCAGTGGATGTCGGT
>JAFTAP010000064.1 GCA_017455525.1 Lachnospiraceae bacterium | reverse complement strand
GTCTCTCTGCTCCGGTACTTGCGCAATGCTTCAAAGCAATCTTTCTCCTTATTGGAGATGATGCAGAAGTAGCCGTGATACTTATAGGCATCCTGACAAGCTTTATCCTTGAAGGTAACGGTTGTCTTGTTGCCCCAGGTTCGTAGCTTCATATATTTGCTTACCTTGTTCTGAGAACTTTCAGGCAGCTCATTTACAGGAGTGCCACCCTCTATGAGAGTTTTCAGTTCATACAGATCGTTTTCAAATGCCACCCTGTCTTCGGACTGGCGTGTAGCATTGAAATATATATGCAGATAGATCCGCCTCTTAAATGTTTTGGTAGATCCTTTTTCTGCGCCGGTCTTATGACTGGCATATTTACGAACCTTGTCAAACTCATGCATGAGCATGACCGTTATGCCATGTGTGGATATATCAAACGGGCAGAGGCTATGTATTGTGCCAAGTTTCTCCATGTGTTTAGGTTATCAACTGGCGCGGAGGCGGCGGCTTTCAAGTAGCGCACCTTTCTCCAGAGTGTTTTGACTATGATCCGAAATATGACAGTGTAATGCTGACGGCGGCTGCAAAAGGCGATACACTTGTCCATTTATAATACAGACCGAATGGGATAAAACGACACATTCTCATAGAAAACAGCACATTGAACAGCACATTGCGAGTGGAAACAGCATTTTGAAAACGTTGGAAAAAGGATGACTTCCATAATCTTTACTTTTTGTCGCCTTTGAGGTAAAATAAGTAAAGATTTCAAGGGGATGTGTCAATGATTTCATACGAGGGTCTTGAAAAAGTACTTAAGGATAAAGGTATTGGGAAGACAGAGCTTTCTACGCAGCTTGGTTTGTCTACCAGAACCGTTGCAAAGATCGGAAAAGGCGAAAAGCTTTCCAGTCGGAGTCTGTTAAAGATAGCGGACTACCTTGGAGTCAAGCCGGAGCTTCTTATGAGGGAGGTATCCGATAATAAAATACTCCAGCTGCTTCGTGAAGAAAAAGAGATGAAGCTGTCCGGCGGACTCTACCATGAGCTTCAGGTCGGGATGACATACAACTCAAACCATATCGAAGGAAGTAAACTCTCTGAGGAACAGACAAGACTGATCTTTGAGACGAACACTATTGATGTGGGAGACGGGGTACCGGTGGATGATATTCTGGAAACGGTTCATCACTTCCGTGCGATTGATTATGTGATTGATATTGCAGAGGAAGAGCTTACGGAGGACATCATCAAGCATCTGCATTATATCCTGAAGCATGATACAAAGGATTCAATGCTTGAATGGTTTGCGGTAGGCGATTATAAGAAGCGTGCGAATGTCGTCGGTGGAAGGGAGACATCCAAGCCGTCGGAAGTGTATAAGCACATGGGGGCTTTGCTTGCAGAATATAATGCAAAACAAAACACTACGATAGAGGATATTATTGCATTACATGCACAGTTTGAATATATTCATCCTTTTCAAGACGGTAACGGCAGAGTAGGCAGGCTTATGGCATTAAAGGAGTGCCTGCGGCATAATGTGATACCGTTTATCATCGAGGATGCAAAAAAGAATTTCTATTACAGAGGTCTCTCCGAATGGAGAAATGAAAAAGGCTGGCTTACTGATACCTGTCTGGACGGTCAGGATACATTTGTAAGACTTCTGGATATGTTGGAAATATCATATGAGCGTGATTAACGCTGGTGGTTTTATGAGAAAGATTGATAGATTTCTTTAGATTTGGAGGGAATGATTATGAGTAAGTTTGAATTGATAAATGCGTCCTGTGCAGATCAGGAAGTTGATGCGGTGGTAAATGCGGCAAATTCCGGGCTTTGGGCCGGGGGTGGCATCTGCGGAGTGATTTTCAGTAAGGCTGGAATGGCTGAGCTGACTAGCGCATGCGGTAAGTATAAGACACCGCTTCATGATGGAGATGCGGTGATCACTCCGGCATTTAACATGAAAAATGCGAAGGCTATTATTCATGCGGTGGGACCGAACTTTGCGGTTACGCCTACTGCTTTTGAGAATTTATTTGATGCATATTATAATTCGCTTAAGGTTCTGAAAGACAACGGTTATCACAGTATCTCGTTTCCGCTTATCAGTGCAGGGATATTCGGAGGGAATCTTGATAATCCCGTGGCGGAGTCCACGAAGCAATGCATGAGGGCATATAAGCAGTTCACAGAGGATCATCCGGATTATTATATTGATGTGAAGCTCTGTGCATTCACATCTTCGGAAATGAAGGAAGCTGGTAAAATAATAGAAGGATAACAATGGACGCAAAGGAAGCCTTAAAAGTATATTTCGGATATGATTCGTTTAAGCCGGGGCAGGGGGAGATCATTGAGGCTATACTTGCGGGGAAGGATGTTTTGGCTATTATGCCGACAGGGGCTGGAAAGTCTGTATGCTATCAGGTGCCGGCCATGCTTCTGCCGGGGATCACGATTGTCATATCTCCTCTGATTTCCTTGATGCAGGATCAGGTGAAGGCGTTGAATGAAGCCGGAATCCATGCGGGGTATATCAATTCATCATTGACGGATGCGCAGATTTCAAAGGTGTATGCGAAAGCTGTAGAGGGGGCGTATAAGATACTGTATGTCGCGCCGGAACGGCTTGAAAGCCATGATTTCATTGATTTTACGGAGCGTATCGAGATATCAATGGTGACGGTGGATGAGGCGCATTGCATCTCGCAGTGGGGGCAGGATTTCAGACCGAGTTACCTGAAGATCGTGGATTTTATAGACCGCTTTAGGCAGAGACCTGTTGTAAGCGCATTTACCGCCACCGCAACGGAAGAAGTGAAGACTGATATTTCCTGTGTGCTTAAGCTTAAGGAACCGAAGGTCGTGGTCACAGGCTTTGATCGGGAGAATCTTTATTTTGACGTTGAAGCGACAAGGAAGAAGGGCGATTATGTATTGAAATACATCAAGGAGCATCCGGATGACAGCGGCATAATTTACTGTGCTACGAGAAGAAATGTCGATGCGCTGTATGAAATGCTTTCCGATGCCGGAGTATCGGTGGCGAGATATCATGCGGGTATGAATAATGAGGAGAGAAAAGAAAGCCAGGATGATTTTATTTACGACAGGTCGTCGGTCATCGTTGCCACGAACGCATTCGGTATGGGAATTGACAAATCCAATGTGAGATTTGTTATTCATTACAATATGCCTCAGAGCATGGAGAATTATTATCAGGAAGCGGGGCGTGCGGGAAGAGATGGTGAGCCTTCGCAGTGCATCCTGCTTTTTTCGCCGCAGGATATCATGATAAATAAGTTCCTGCTTGAGCATAAGGACTTTACGGATATTCCTGATGAAGATATTGAGACGATAAAGCAGCGGGACGCGAGAAGGCTTCAGGTCATTGAGGGGTATTGTCGGACCTCGGGTTGTCTTAGGAATTATATTCTTGCATATTTCGGGGAGAAGCGGGAAGCGCCATGCGATAGCTGCGGAAATTGTCATAGGGAGTTTACGGAGATTGATATGACCGAAGAGGCAAAGCAGGTCATAAACTGTGTTTACGAGGCTAAGGGAAGATACGGGCTGAGTATAATTACCGGCACGCTTCTTGGGGCTGACAGAGCCAGATTAAAGGAAGTCGGAGCGACGGATTATAAGACATACGGCGCTCTTAAGAATCGTTCCGAAGCAGAGCTTCGATTGCTTATAAGCCAGCTTATCATGGATGGGTATCTGTATCAGACGGCTGACAGATACAGCGTTATACGTATGGGGGATATAGATCGGCTTAAAGGTCCGGATACGCATATTATGATCCGTGAATCGAAGAATAAAGACGCAGAAGGGCAGACGGCAAGACAGAGGAGCAGAAGAAGCACGGATAAGCTTACAAAGGCCGGATATGAGCTGTTCGAGGTTCTTCGGAGGCTTCGGCTTACGATTGCCAGAGAAGAGGGGATGCCGCCGTATATCATCTTTAGTGATAAGACGCTTATAGATATGAGTGCCAAGGCACCGACGACGAAGGCTTCTATGCTGAATGTTTCGGGCGTAGGCGCGGTGAAGTACAATAAATACGGCGAACGTTTTATTGAGGCGATATCCTTATTCTTGGATGAGCGTCCTAATTCTGTCACAAGTATAGTTGACATAAAATCATATTAAGATCACGAAATATATGTTTTCATATCTCAAGTTCGGAAGCAAAAGTGGCTCAAACCCAGTAATGACAAGGGTTTGAGCCTTTTCTTCTGTATAGCTTATTTATGATTTTTTGAGCCGGGATGCAATTTTTTCGTCTCATACTCGTGGATGCCCTGCGCACGAGGGGATATGCGTAATACGGCTATGTCATGGCGC
>JAFTAP010000063.1 GCA_017455525.1 Lachnospiraceae bacterium | reverse complement strand
TGATGTTGTATAAATATAGTTGGCAGTCTTTCATCAAGGATTTCATATATAATCAAGAGGAAAGAGAGGCTACTACAATGGCAAAAAATCAACGTACCTACGACCATGAATATAAAGTTCAGGCCGTAAAATTAGCACAGGAAATGGGATCCGCCGCAGCTGCAAGAGAATTAGGCATATCCCGTAATACCGTCTATACATGGGTAAAACGAGTTAAAGACGGTGAATTGGACATCGGCAAAGGTGCTCACGAGCCCTCAGAAGCCCTTACACTCAATGAAGAGTTAATACAGGCACGAAAACAAATAAAAGCCCAGGAAAAGGAAATTAACCGCCTTAAAAAGGAAAATGCTTTTCTGGAAGAAGCCAGTGCTTTTTTCGCAGCGAGCCGTCTGAGGTCAGCAAAAACGTCCGAATGAAGTTTATTGCTATTAGAACCGATGACGGCCGTATCAAAGGTGATATCTCCTTCTACTGTCGGATGCTTAAAGTAAGCCGTGAGGGCTTCCGTAAGTTCATAAAGAACAAAGATAAGCCTTGGAAATACGAGGCACTCGCCGATGCAATGAGGGGAATCTGCAGTGAAGACGAATGCAACGATACTTACGGAAGAATACGGCTGTTCCAGGCACTCCAACTTAAGAAACCGGAAGGAGTCGATATTCCCGGAGAGCGGACCGTATACCGTGTAATGGAGAAGATAGGACTTTCCCACAAGCCGAAGCGCAAGCCTAACGGCATAACCAAAGCAGATAGAAACGCCCGTAAATCCGATGATCTTCTGAAGCGTAACTTTACTGCGGACAAACCGCTGACAAAAGCCGTTACGGATATAACAGAGATCAAGTGCCTTGATGGAAAGCTATATACATCTGCCATTTTTGACTGCTACGACCTGACTGTTCTCGGTCTGGCTATGGATACTAACATGAAGGCTCCGTTATGTGTAGAGACTTTAAAGAATGCAGTAAAGGCTTTCCCTGATTTTAAGGGGGCTATAGTGCACTCTGACAGGGGGACACAATACACAAGTGAAGCTTATCGCAAGGCTATCACAAAATACGGTATCAGCCAAAGCATGAACAGTGATGGCGGAAGGTGTCACGATAACGCCCGTTGCGAGAGCATGTGGGCAAGGATGAAATCTGAGCTCCTATATGGCCGATATGATACCGAAAAAATGCTGGTAGAGGATGTAAAGGTGCTTATATGGCGCTATTTCATCAGTTATTGGAACAACAGGAGGATCTGCTCCTCTAATGGCGGTCTACCTCCTGCTGTTAAGAGGAAGCAATACTATGAGGCCTTAGCAATGGCAGCATAGGTGACAATCCGATTGAGGAAAATATGCCAACCAATATTGACAATATCATTTTCATCCTCCCTATAATGTCAAGTGATTTATCCTTGATAACCAAGGATTTTTCAACGTTATACCTCTTCTGAATGAGCTGGAAGGATGGGCATCTCAGAGTATCTGGTACGAGAATAGAGATGTTTGGGTATACGAATCAGAACGTCGTTCATCCTGATATTCATGGCCGTTGTATAACCCTTCCCTCTATGGCAGCGCACCTCCCGTATCTACCAGGATCACCTTCGGTTCCCCGACGGGTCCTCACTTCCTTCGTTCCGCCTGCCCATAACCAGGGTGTCAGCTTAGCTCCTTTA
>JAFTAP010000009.1 GCA_017455525.1 Lachnospiraceae bacterium | reverse complement strand
AGCAAGCTGCTCTCGCCATGCTCCGTCCATTCGGAATCCGCTAATTTGCTACGCAAATTGCTACTTCCTCATGTTCGGGCGGGTCACAAGTTCCAAATCCTATTTGTGCAAGCACAATCGGATTTGTACCTTTTGACCCTAGCATCATCATATTTTGTAATCAGAGCTATTAGGGTCATGGCGCGTCTTCATTATCATGATCCATGTCCTCTGCCTCAGCATCGTCAGTCTCTCCCCGGATAAGTGCCTTAGCGCTCATTATGATAAGGAAAATGCCGAACACAGCAAATAAAGCCATCGCCGCCAGCATGACATACTTCGAAGCACCCTCCCTCGCCATCACATCGCCGAAGATCTGATAATCAATATAAAGCAGATACGCACCGATAAGTAATCTTATTGTAAGTGAAGCCTTTGTTGCGCCTTTATTAAATCGTTTTAGCATATACTGCACCTCCTAAAGTGTGTCATAAGGAGTTCCTCTTTCGGCGGATTCCTTATGAAGGTTCACTGCTTTAATATCCTATGTTTACACTGTCATTAATACCTCACGGGTCAAAATCAAACTCCACCCGGCTTGCAAAATCCCCACGGTCAGAGCGGTCTTTTTCTATCGCATCCTTCAGCATCGCAAGAAGCTCGTAGGACGCCGACTTAGCATATAAGACCTTCCTGTATACATCGTTTATCTTGGAAATAGACGCATCGGCGGGTCCTATTATCTGAACCTGTGCTTCCTTTGCTGATTGCTGCACAATATCTCCCATAACCTGCCGTCCGGGATTTTCTAAAAAAAATATCCGGGTAGGACCGTCATTTAAGAATCTCCGTCCCAGCTCCGCCATAGTGTCAGCCGTAGCACCTGCCCTGTTTTCATCCTTATCCTCTACCATGATCTGAAGCATATGCCCCGCCGGAGGATAGCCGCCTATATTCCTATATGCTATCTCCTCCTCGTAAAACCTCTTATAATCCTGTCTTGAAGCCGCTGTCACCGCATAGTTATCGGGAGAATAAGTCTGTATGACAACCTCTCCCATAAGCCTTCTGCCATCTGCTGACACTCCCGCTGCCGCCCGTCCAGCCCTGCCCGCAGCCTGTGTCAGAAGCTCAAAGGTCCTCTCCGCCGCCCTGTAATCTCCGGAATAAAGAGACATATCGGCAGCCAGAATCCCCATAAGCGTCACCTTCGGGAAGTCATGCCCCTTCACTATCATCTGCGTGCCTATGAGTATGTCCGCTTCCTCATTCGCAAAGGCAGAAAGGATCTTCTCATAATCGCCCTTCTTCCTTGTAGTATCCATATCCATGCGGATCGTCTTAGCATCAGGGAACTCCTTATGCACCATATTCTCGACCTGCTCCGTGCCTGCCCTCATACCGCCTATGTATTTTGAACCGCACTCCGGACAGGTATCACGCATTGGCGTAACATATCCGCAATAATGACAATGAAGCCTCTTATCCCTGTGAAGCGAAAGCGAGACGTCACAGTGAGGGCATTTATATACGAACCCGCACTTCCTGCAGGTAACAAAGGAAGCGTACCCTCTCCTATTCAGAAAAAGCATCGTCTGCTCGCCATGATTCAGTCTGTCCTCCATAAGAGCGTGAAGCTTTCCGGAAAACATGCTCTTATTCCCTTCGGCAAGCTCCTGTCTTAAGTCAACGGTATATACAACAGGAAGCGTACCGCCGGTGATACGCTCCGGCATTTCATATAACTCATATACCCCTGACTTCGCCTTCTGATAAGCCTCAACGGACGGAGTGGCAGAGCCCATCACGAATGACGCTCTCGAAATCCTTGCCAGCATTTCTGCCACATCTCTTGCGTGATACTTTGGCATCTGTTCTGATTTATATGAGGTTTCATGCTCCTCATCCATGACTATGACCCCAAGCTTCGGAAAGGGCGTGAAAAGAGCGGACCTCGGACCTATCATCACATCTATCTCTCCCCGCTCCGCCCTTAGAAACTGGTCGTACCTCTCGCCTGTAGAAAGCTTTGAATGAATAAAGCTCACCCTGTCGCCGAATCTCGCCGTAAACCGCACGACTGTCTGATAGGTAAGCGAAATCTCAGGGATCAGCATTATCGCCTGACTCCCCCGCTTAACCATGCCATCAATTATATCAATATAAACCTCCGTCTTGCCGGAGCCTGTTACGCCGTGAATAAGAGAAGGCCTTATATCTCCCGAATCATACCTTGAAAGAATAGAATCAATGACCTTCTTCTGGTCTATGGTAAGCTCTGATATCTTACGCCCATTAAGTCCGCCATCCCCTTCCTTCATACCGGAAGCCAGCGGATTACGATAAGAGGTCTCACGCTCAACCATGACTATGCCCCTGTCACATAGCGCCTTTACCACGGGACTTCCCACGCCAAGCTTCTGCGTGATAAGTCTCTTATCCATAGCGTTCGCCTCCATGAGGGCATTAAGCAATCGTAATCTTGCGACCTGATGCTTCTTTTCAAATTCTAAAGCATATACCCTCGCATCCTCATCGGATGCGGCAAGCCTTACTATCTGTTTCTCGACAGGCTTCACGGGAGTTTTCTTAGGCAGCACGACCTTAAGAGACTGTATGAGCGTCCCGCCGTAATGATGCTTCATCCAGCTCGCAAGCGCAAGAAGCCTTCCCACCGGACGGGATTTATTATCATCCTTTACCTCTATGATATCCTTGGTCTTTTCCGGGTCAAACTCGGGCTCATCCGTGATATTTACGACATACCCTGTGATCATCCTGTTCCCCTTGCCGAAAGGAACAGAAACTAAAGAACCCGGAAACACGTTGTCGATCAGTGCCTCCGGTATCCTGTACTGAAACGTGCGGTCAAGCTTTTCAGTGGATATTTCTATGATTATGTCTGCGTATAATGATTGTTCCATACTTGCCGGTGTCTGACATAAGGCATGTGTCTGCGGGCGAATCTAGGGCATCCTTTAGCCCCTGATCCCGTTATGCATGTCTCATGCCGGACTCTTCCATAACTTCATTGATAAGCACTCTCTCATCCATCGGATGCTTCACGCCTTTTATCTCCTGATAATCCTCATGCCCCTTTCCCGCAAGGATTATGACATCGCCGGGCTTAGCATTATCTATCGCATAAGCTATAGCCTCCTTACGGTCGATTATCTTAATGTACTCTCCATCCGTCCTTTTTATTCCTGTCTCTATATCGTCAAGTATCGCCTGCGGCTCCTCGAATCTCGGATTATCAGAGGTTATTATAGTGAAATCAGAGAGTCTCCCCGATACCTCTCCCATCTCAAATCTCCTGTCCCTCGACCTGTTTCCGCCGCAGCCAAAGACGGTCACAAGCCTGCCCGGCTCGTATTCCTTAAGCGTAGTAAGAAGGCTTTCTAATGCCATCGCATTGTGAGCATAATCTATCATCATTGTGTAGTCGGGCGATACCTCTATCATCTCTATCCTGCCCTTGACCTTCGCCTTCTGAAGCGCGTCATTCATCTGCTCCGCGGACACATCGAAATGCCTGCATACGGCTATAGCGCAAAGAGCATTATACACCGTAAATCTCCCCGGCATGTCGCATCTGAAATCCGCCTCTATAAGCCCCCTCGTCTTAAACTTCACTCCCAGATACGAGCCTCCATTCACAAGCTCCGTATCATATGCCTGTATGTCATTACCATCATTAAGTCCGAAGCTCTCTGTCTTACACGTAGCGTCCTTTAATATGTCCTTTGTATGCTCGTCATCTCCGTTCACAAGCCCTACACTGCACTGGCTGAATAAGAGAGACTTGCAATGCAGATAATCCTCAAAATCCTTATGCTCGTTCGCTCCGATATGGTCAGGAGATATATTCGTGAACACACCATAATCAAATATAAAACCATCCGTGCGGTGCAGCATCAGAGCCTGCGAGGAAACCTCCATGACGACAGAATCAATGCCTGCTTCGACCATTTCCGAAAAGTATCTCTGAAGCGTAAGCGATTCCGGCGTGGTATTAAGTGAAGCTATATGCTTATCTCCTATTATAGTCTCTATAGTCCCTACAAGCCCGACCTTATGCCCTGCATTCTCAAGCATTTGCTTTATAAGGTAAGTCGTAGTGGTCTTCCCCTTAGTCCCGGTGACTCCTATGGTATTAAGCTTCTCAGCAGGATAATCAAACCATGCGCATGAGATATAAGCCAATGCCCGCCTGGTATCAGAAACCCTAACTACGACAGCATCATTATCATCCGGCAGGCTTACGTCCTTCTCCGTGACAAGCACTCTTGCGCCCTTATTTACGGCTTCTTCAGCAAAGGTATGTCCATCGAAATTAGCCCCCGTGATACATACGAAAAGACATCCCTTGATAAGCTTCCTCGTATCCATCACGACATCCGTGACTATTATATTCTCAATCTCACCTTGTATTACACTATATTCAAGCTCTGCCAGCAGATCCTCTAATTTATCCATAACAATACCCTCCTTTACTCCCGGATTCTTATATAATAAAGCATCCTAAGGTCATCTTCAATCACTCCTTCACCCATAATCTCTCCAAATATCTTATCCGGATATTTACATTTTTCTTACATAAATACCTTTATTATATGATGCTGGGGTCAAAAGCCCCTTTACGTTGTTTATGATGCTTACGCATGGCTACGCAGCAAGCTGCTCCCGCCATGCTCCGTCCATTCGGAATCCGCTAATTTGCTACGCAAATTGCTACTTCCTCATGTCCGGGCGGGTCACAAGTTCCAAATCCTATTTGTGCAAGCACAATCGGATTTGT
>JAFTAP010000008.1 GCA_017455525.1 Lachnospiraceae bacterium | reverse complement strand
CTTAAGCTTCCCGAAATCCGCAAGCTTCATGTGGCAGGAGCCTGAGAAAAGCATGAAGCACAGCACGCCGTTCATAAGATAGTCCTCAAGGTCAAAGGTGACTATCTGCTCCAACGCCTCATACAGCTCCTTATTATTCGTCGCAAGCTCTATCACTACAAGCAGACCGCCCAAAATCAATGAGAACAGCATAAGCGCTATCTCATAGGTAAGCTTCGTCTTTTTCTCATTGAAGTAACCAAGCACTACAATCAGCAGCATAGCCGCCACTACATAAGGCAGAAAATCAGTCATATCCTATCTCCCTCTAAATCATCTCAAACGAGCATTCATGGACGTACGTATTGCTAAATAATAAGTCAGCATACGGATTTTTTTAACTTGTTTTTATTCAGCTCGCGATCAATAGTGAAATGATCATATTTGTATAATTGATATGGCAACCGCCAAATCCGAGAGTTCTCGCGCTGCATATATTGTAAGAAATTGGTTGCGGAATAAATCTTTAGGAATGTGCTGGTAAGACTGGGACAATCGGATTATTTGTTAAGAAAGAACACCTGCTCTCTTGTGGCATTCATCTTACCACACTTGCTTTATTTCTGTATATTTTTGTATGTTTCTATCATCAGTTAACAACGTTAGATTATTATCGAGAGCCGTAGCAATAAGAAGTCGATCAAAAGGATCGCCATGAATATATGGCAGGGTTTGAATTGTATCAAAATAACGACTCTCAATAGGGAGAAGAACAATCCCATCCTCTTCGCATATCTTTACGAGATCAGCGGTACTTTCTTTAAGATCGAGTTTGTGGATGGTCTTTTTTATAGCGATTTCCCAAAGTGTAGTCAAACTGAGGAATAGCTGCCTCTCGTCTCTGATGATTTCTCTAGCCTTATGAGACAGTTGAGGACTATCTTCCAAATACCAAATAAAAGTACAAGTGTCCAGAAGATACATCAGATGTACTCCTTGAATTCTGCCGGAGTCTCATTAAAATCATCTGCCATACGAATTTTACCCTTTAATCGTCCAAATTTACGATTAGGTGCTGACGCTATCTCTTCGGTAATCTTATCTGGTGTATCCTTCAAAAAGCGTGCAAACTGTATTAGTGACGGGAGTTTGCTTTCGGGAAGAATCTGTACAGCCTGAATTGCTTGCTGCTGCAATGTCATAGGTTCATCCTTTCTCCGCCATGTAGCGGCGTATAGTTACTGCTGAGTCAAAACTCAAATATATTATAGCACTTTTTCAAGATGAAACTATACCGAATTACTATTTCCTTAAGTATAGCATGAAGCGGCTCAAAGGACCTGCCATCCTCTATCGCATGGTATTCCATGAATATGAACTGCTCCGCCTTCTTAAGCTCTTCAAGCTGTGCCTTAAAGCCTTCCGCTCCGTCGCCGTAGAAGGCCACGTCGGTATTATTATACACGGGGTACTTCGCATAATCCTTTATATACCGGCTCTGATTGGCGACTCCGATGTTTTTTGCTGTGAGCCTTTCAAGCTCCGTATCATTTTTAGGCAATAAAGGAAGCAGAGCGTCATCAAGCGCCTTGTAACGGTTACGCATATCGGCGGTTCCCTTATTCAAGCCCACCATCAGATACAGGAACCTAGTTTATTATCTGACTACGACCGTCAACTCTCTAAGGAATCCACCGCATGCGAATCTTCGCTCCGGTCAGTGCAGAACAAGCTTCTACCGGAAGTTCTGCCCCCTTAGGGCAAAGGCTGTCTGACGCAGACCCCTCACTTACTTCGGCTTCATCATCAAACTGTCCGCCACCTTGGAGCTTCTGCCGAATCTCAGCGTCGAATATCCGATTATGCTGAATACGACTGCTCCAAGCAAGTTTACGAGAAGATCCTTCATGGTGTCAAGGATACCTATATCGAGATAGCCTCCGTCAATGGTATAGGTCTCGCCAGACGTCGTATTTATTATAGTCTGTGTGATGCCCTTAACGTCTATGGGCGTGCCCATATTCGCAGGATCAAGCGTTACCGAGCCGAACTCCTGCACGATGAAGTCCTTCTGCATGTCGAGGAAGAAGAGCTGGTCCATCGTGAACTCGAAAAACTCCCAGACTACGCCTACCGTCATGGAGAAGCAGAAAGCAACGAGCGTCAGATAAAACGGCGACAGGTTCACATTCTTGCTGTCACGGTTCAAGAGATAAATAAGGGAGAATCCGACCGCCGCGCATAGGAAGCCGTTCATGGTATGAAGCATCGTGTCCCAGCCATGTATCCGCACATAGAAATGGTCTATCTCACCCAGTATCTCCGCCGCGAATATGAACCCGAATATAATGACCTGAAAAACCGGCGGTATCGTTATCCTGAAGGTATCCTCGACAAAGGACGGCAGCAGGAAAAGTATCAGGGAAAGCACGCAGAGCATGGCGCTCTGATAATTCCCCAGCAATATGCATCGTATCAGCGTCAATATAACCAATACCCTTAAGACTGTATAAAATATAAAAGTCTTTTTATTCTCTTTTATTCCTTCTTTAAGGTGCTTTATGTATTCACGAGGTTTAGTCATTTATTGCCTCCTTGGCATTAGGCGCCTAACCCATCATTCTTCGGCTGATTTATCGCCGTTTATCGCAGGAAACTCGAAGCTGCCCCTTACGATAAGCTGGATGCCCGCCACGACTATGTCTATGCCCGCTATGATGCCGATAGAGATAGCTCCGATAACGGGATGTGCCACGCCGAAGAAGCCCGCAAGTATCATGATGATACCCATTATGACTCCCCATACAGGGCTTATTCCGAGCGCGCCCTTAGCCTGTACCGCGCCGACTATAGTCATCACGCCGCCTACTATGAGCCAGAAGAAGACGAAGAATAAAAGCACCTCCGCAGCCGCTATATCCATCCTCCAGCTGAATATCAGGATAAGCCCGAAGATAAGGCTTATGATCGACATCGCGAGTGAGAAGCCGTCCGCATAGCCCGCTGCCTTGCGCTCTGAATATGTTGACAGCTCACCACATGCCTGCACGAACATGAATACGCCGAATACCCACACCAGAGCCATGTCGGTTGATAGCGGGGTTATCATGCACCATATACCGCCTATTATCAGCAGTATCCCTAAAATAATCGTCAAAACTCTCTTTCCTGTCATTTCCTGTTTCCTCCTAGTAAATAATATAAATTAGGTCGTGCTTGGGGGATTAGCATATTTTCTGCTAGAAGTTTGCTCACTTCTATTTCACTAAGAAAGTGCGTTTATGTTGTTTTTAAGTCACGGGACCGAAGTTATTCACATCCATGTTCAGTAACTTCTCGCAGGTACATCCTTGTACCTGCGTCCCTGTCTGTGAAGCACTTTCTAAGTGAAATCACGAAGCTCACAAGTACGTCGCAGAAAACATGCTAATCCCCCAAGCACTTACACTGTGATTTAGTTTTACTTAAGCACTTTCCTCACTGTCCGGGAACTGGCTGTTGTAGAGCTTCGCATACAGCCCGTTCTTCGCCATAAGAGTTTCATGGTTGCCTACCTCAAGGATATCGCCGTCCTGCATATAGAGGATATTCTCTGCGTCCTTGATGGTAGAGAGCCTGTGAGCTATGACAAAGGAAGTCCTGCCCTTCATCATCTCATTCATAGCCTCCTGTATCATGACCTCGGTCCTTGTATCGACGGAAGACGTAGCCTCATCGAGAATCATAACCGGCGGGTCGTTAAGCATAGCCCTCGCGATGGTCAGAAGCTGTCTCTGACCCTGCGCTATATTGCTCGCGCCTTCATGAAGCTCGAAATTGTAACCTCCGGGAAGCATCCGGATAAACTCGTCAGCCCTTGCTTTCTTAGCCGCCTCAATTACTTCCTCATCTGTGGCGTCAAGCTTGCCGTATCTTATATTCTCCATGATAGTGCCTGAATAAAGCCATGTATCCTGAAGCACCATGCCGAAGATCTCCCTTAAGCGTCTGCGCTCCATCTTACGTATATCCACTCCGTCTATCTTGATAGAGCCCTCACGCACATCATAGAAACGCATGATAAGATTTACAAGAGTGGTCTTGCCGGCTCCCGTAGGACCGACTATAGCCGTCTTCTCGCCCGCGCCTATCTCTATGTCAAGGTCATGTATAAGGGTCTGATGCGGCAGATAGCCGAACTTGATATGGTCGAACTTCACGTCGCCCTGTAGCTTAACGGGGAACTTAGGATCAGCCACATCCTTGACCTCTTCCTCTTCATCAAGGAAAGCGAATATCCGCTCGGATGCCGCGCTGGTCTGCTGCATGATATTGGAAAGCTGCATGACCTGCGTCAAAGGCTGCGAGAACTGCCTTAAGTACATCGTAAAGGACTGTATCATACCTATGGAAAGCCCGCCGACTATGCCTAATATAGCGCCGAATATGGCAACCAAAGCATAACCGAAGTTTGTCATGTTCTGCATTATAGGCATCAGAGTACCTGACAGATACTGTCCGTCTCTTGAATTCTCGTAGAGGTCGTTATTTATCTCCTCGAAATTATCTATGACGGTCTCTTCACGCCCGAAAACCGATACGACATTATGACCGCCGTAATATTCCTCGACAATGCCGTTAAGCTTGCCGGTATCGTCCATCTGCTTATTGATCTTCTTCTGCGCCTTCTTTGCTATGCGGGCGGAACCGTACATCGCGAAGGGTATGATTATAAGCCCCACGAGTGTCAGTATTCCGCTGATCGAAAGCATCACTGACAGCACGAATACAAGCGTGAACACAGCGTTCACGACCTGATAGATGCTCTGCTGTAAGGAGCTTGATATCGTGTCCACGTCGTTCGTGACACGGCTTAAGATATCGCCGTAAGTATTCGTGTCATAATAATTCAGAGGAAGCCTTGAAAGCTTCGCCTCTATCTCCTTCCTCAGCTCATAGATCGTATTCTCCGTAACCCTCACTATCGTCCATGTGCCGATATAGGTGAATATGCCGTTTAGCGCATAGCAGCACAGCATTATAATGATGAAGGTGAGGAACCTCTTACCATATCCTGTAAACGAGCTCTGCGCAAATATCGCCGCCATCTCGTTGGTGGCAAGTCCCGTGAATAAAGGGGCCAGTCCGTTTGCTACAGACGCTATGAGAAGCACTATCACTGCGAATATAAGGCTTCCCTTGCGCTTTTTCATCAATGCAAAAAGTCTCTTGTATGGGCTCTCGGGCCTGCGTGATCTCTTTATCCTGCTCATGCCGTCGCCTCCTTGTTTGCCCCTGAGCCGTCAGGCTCTGGGGAGCCTGCGCCGGCTTTGAGGCGCTTCAAAGATTCTCCGTCAGGAGAATCTCCCTTGCTCATCTGGGATT
>JAFTAP010000062.1 GCA_017455525.1 Lachnospiraceae bacterium | reverse complement strand
TGATGTTGTGATGAGCTTCGATATCAGGCCGAGAGAAGGGCTTCAGATCATATACAATGAAGTCAAGGAAGCATATCCGGAGTACAGTATCCAGATCGCACCGGATGTCGATGTTTCGGACTGAAAGATAAATTCCAGTTTGGCGAATAGTCATCAAATATCGCAATAAAGAAAGGATGTGAAATATATGGCAAAAATCAGTCCAGTATAAGATCTTCGAAACTACAACACCGTACTCGAAAAAGTTTCTGTCGGCTCCCCGGTATACCTTACGGTAAGTGTCCATGAAATACAAAGTACAATATTCAAAAGCGGCTATCCGTTACCTTGACCGCATATGGACTGAGGTTTTTGATGCTTCTAAGAGCTACGATATTACCGAGAAATACATTGATGCCCTGATGGATAAAGTCGAGGCAAAAACGGATTATCCTAAGTCTGGCTCTCCTCTCTATTATCAGGACAGCTTTACAGGTTACTACTTTGTCTTGTTCAAAGCGTACCTGGCTTTCTATCGGCTCGAATATGATATGATGCTTATAGACAGAGTCCTCTTGGGCAGGAGCGATTATATGAGATACCTGTATTTAGGAGCATATGAAGAATCTTAAAATTCAGGCTTTCAGCTGCGGCTGGAAGCCTTTTCTATTTTTTGAGTGCTAAGGTCGTGAGAAGTTAACACTTAAACCTACTTTAACCCTATATACCTTCTCTTCCCCCGGCTCCAGGAATTTGAGCATACCGGTTTTTCGCATTATATCCCTGCCATCGGGCAGGCAGTTACCGCATTCAAGCCCAAGGACGTAATCCCGCACTCCCATCATCTTCCACTCTACGAAGCCGTCAAGCTCGTTCGCATCAAATTCAATCGAGAGCGTGACACCAAGCTTTGGCTGAGATATGGATGCTGCGCCTTTGCCGTCGGCAAATTTATGATAATAACACCTTTCGACATAGCCCGCCTGTGGCTTCTCCATTTTAGCCCAGTTCGCAATATCCTCTTTAGCATGGTCATCTCTGGCAATAACCTCGGAAGAAGGGATTGTAACGATACTTTCTTCATCCAGGAGCGGATAGCCCATATTCATATGATAAAGTATCTCTATAGGCTCCTTACGGTCGCCGGTATTATATATCCTGTCCTCAATCTGAAAGCTGTTGTCCTCAAGCGATACCTCAAGCGTCCTTGCAAGCCTGAGCTTCCGTCCGAATATCACCTCATCGCTTGTCTCAGTCTTAACTATAAGCTTTCCGTCTTCTTCATAATAATAAGACCTGTCGCAAGGCTGATTAGCTATCGTACCATGCAAAGGAAGCTCTTCTCCGTCATCCTTACATGGCGTGCCTACAGAATTAAGACCGCAGGTGGTAAGAAATCCCGCCGTGAAAGATTTTAACCAATTGCTACCTAGCGCATCATAATAAGCAGATGAAACATAACCGCAGGGACTCATATAGCTTAAATTTATACCACCGACACGAAGCCTTGTGATATCGCCATTCCTGTCGGGAGATACGACTATCTCCAGTCCCTTTCCGTTATTTATCTCATACAATCTCATACCATCGCCCTTACCGCCGATGATCCGATGTTCTTCGATACCGTATAGCTGCGAGCTGTGTCCTATATATGGATTCATTATCTACCTCCCCAAAAAATGATAATAATATTATCTGACTTCATTCAATACCGTAATCCCGATTCAGATACAGGCGGGAATAATATCGGCTCAAATCATACCAGCGGCCTGACAGCGTCATACACTTTAACATAACGCTCATATATCCTCATATACTTTTCGTGCATCTCCTGTCTCGGCTCATAAGTCTTCTTTCGCACGACCATATTATCCGCCGCATCAGCAAGATCCTTGAATATGCCCAGAGCCACGCCGGTTATCATAGCCGAGCCTACAGTTCCCGCATCAGCGGTTTCAAGAGCTGTAATAGAGACATTAAGCATATCGGCCTTCATCTGCATCCAGACCTCCGAGCGGGCGCCTCCGCCTGTCGCCCTCATATGCTTAAAATGTATACCCGAGGGCTTAAGCGCCTCCCTGTTCAGCACCATCTCATATGCCACGCCCTCCATGCAGCCCCTATATATCTCATCTGCACCGGTAGATGCCGTGAGTCCTATGATAGCCCCCTTAGAGCCTGTATCCATATAAGGAGTCGCAGCGCCCGCAAAATGCGGAAGAACGAGAAGACTTCCCGGCTCATCGCCGTACTTATCCCCATAAAGCTTCTCAAGGTATGTATTCACTGAAAGTCCCTCGCCCTTTGCGATCTCCTTCTCCTTCTTCGCAAGGTTGTCCGTACACCACTGGATCAAAGCCCCGCCCGTATACGAAAAGGCGTAGCATATATAGCTTCCCGGAACCACATAAGGCACCACTGCGAAGCATCCGTCATACATATGCTTCATATCGGGAAGCTTATCATAGATTGGAATAAGACACTCTACAGTTCCTGCCCCGTCTACCGCAGTATCCGATGAAAAAACTCCCGCGCCCGTAGCTGCGGCCACCTGATCATGGCTTACGGAAATAATAACCGTATCCTCCGACAGGCCTGTTTTCCCGGACACCTCTTTGGTTATATTACCCGCAGGAGTACCCGTGGGCACCGTCTTAGAAAAAAGCTCCAAATCAATATCCGCCGCCTCGAATATTTCCGTGCTCCAGCAAAGATTCCTTATATCAAAGCCCATCGTGCGGGTCGCAAGTGAATAGTCGATCTGCGCATTTCCCGTAAGCGACCATACCACATAATCCCCCATAAGGAATATATGCTTTGCTTTAGCATAGATTTCAGGCTTATTTTCTTTATACCACATGATCTTTGGCAGACTGTACATCTCGTGCGGGTGCATACCTGATATCTCCGCTATATGGAAGCTTCCCAGCTTTTCTTCAAGCCTCTCCCTCTGCTCCCTCCCGCGGGGGTCGGTGTACAGCAATGCAGGAAATAAAGGAGTCCCTGCCTCATCCGTGATCACAAAAGTCTCTCCGAAGCTCGTAACGCCTATCCCGCTAAGGTCAGGATATTCAGCCGCTATCTCCTTAATTACTCCGTAAACGCCATCCATTAGAGCAATAACATCAAGCGTCTGCTCCATGCTTCCCCGCATCGCCGGATAATCCCTGTAAGCCTTGTCGAGATATTTTCCTTTTTCATCAAACACGGTCAGCTTACAGCCTGTCGTGCCTATATCAAGTCCGCCTATCTTCATAGCTTCATGCTCCTTCTTTGCCTATGGTATTCTCACCTGTAAAACCATATCGAGTCATAGCTTCCATGTCAAATTATTGTGATCTGTCCTTAATCAATCTCTACCCAATCCCACTTCAGATAAGTGGTAAAGGCTTCCTTCAGCACATCCTTCATATGCCCGTAGCCCACAGAAGTATGATGCTTGAAGCCTCCCCTCGCAAGGCGTATCAGCTTATCCTGCAAGTCAGGTATCTCGCATACGCCCGCACAGCCAAAGTATTCCTTTTCAATAGGGTCGGATGTAAACTCGCCCTCGCTTGCGTATATCACTATCTTTCCGTCAAGCGTCTGGCAATTTGATATGGTAGTAGGCATCGCCATGATCCTCCCCTCATTTGTGCCCCAGCCTGAGCCCGGATCAAGCTTGTCAAACATCTTGTGATTAGTCACCGTGCCCTTGCCGTTCATAAGCCCCTGCGCCACAGGTCCGCAGTGGAATAATATTACCTTGTTCTCATCATCACCGTAGTTATTATTCCAGTCAAGGACAGCCGCAGGATGTCCGCTGGCAAGATACATTGCCCGCATACATAGAGCGGAGCACATATCTATCTCACATGACGCTACTATTCCCCTGTCGTTTAGGAAGCTTAGCAGCACGCACGGCGTTATCTTTAGCTGGTCCTCCATCTCATTCCAGCACCTTAAAGCAAGAGCGTCAAGGCTGAATTCCTCGATATACTGATCTATGACAACAGACACCTTTGCAAGATTGCTCATATTCTTTGCGGGAACCAGCGAGCAGTTTGTATAATCCTTAAGCTCTGCCATTCGCTTTACTACAGCCTCATCATTATCCTCAAGCTTGCTCACGCGATAGAAGAGATCCGAGAGATCCATCGACTCCACATTTATCCCATGCTTCTGCATCGTAATCTCGTCGAAACGCACGGTCTTGAACGCAGTCGTCCTCGCTCCTATGCAGCCGAGATTGAATCTTTTCATTCCGTTCACGACCCTGCATATTGCGGCGAAGTCCCGGAGATTTTCCTGAAACTTCTCAGACAGAGGGTGAACCACATGCGGCTTAAGCACCGTAAAGGGTACTCCGTACTGTGTGAATACATCCGTCACGGAAAACTTACCGCAGTACGCGTCCCGCCTGTGAGCAAAGTCCATCTTGCCTATCTCATCAGGGTATGCCTGCATCAGAATAGGAACCCCCGCATCCTGCAAAGCCGTGATAGCACCATTCTCATCGGCAAATATAGGCATAGAGAAGATCACTCCGTCATATTGACCCTCATGCTCCTTAAGCCAGTTCGCATAAAGCTTTCCCTCTTCCCTTGTCTCGATACCTCCGAACCTTGTAAGTTCAGCATCCATCATGATGAAATCATGCCCCGCATCGGTAACTGCTTTTACCATATCATCTCTTGCACCGTAGATCAGCTCTCCCGGCATCATTCCTCTGTTGCAGAAAGCAAGCGCAAATGTCATTTTCTTACCCATGTCTTTATCTCCTTTTGAAATATTATAATAATATTACCATTATTTGTTGCGTTTTTATGAATACGCATAGTGGCGAGTTACTGTCTCCGGGAACACTTTTACTCAGCCAGTGCAAACATTCTCATTGCAGCCCTTGCATTTTCCTTCATTGCTTTTGTTGCGGCAAGCACGAAGGACGAGAAGAAAGCAGGTTCTTCCTTTGTAAGCTTCGCTGCGCTCTCACAGACAGCCGTACCGCCTGATTTATCAAGGTAGGTAAAATAATTTATCTTGCGCACCCCGGCTTTAACGGCTTCGTGATAGTCCTCACGGCTCACCCCCGAGCCGCCATGCATCACGACAGGGATATTATCCGTAAGCTTCCTCACATTCCTCACTACATCAAAATCAAGCTTCGGTTCCGTAAGGTATATGCCATGCGTCGTCCCGAAGGAGCAGGCAAGAGCATCTATTCCCGTCTCGGATATAAATTTCGTCGCAAGATTAGGATCGGTATATATCTTTGTCTCATCATCCTCGCCGGTCTGATCTCCCGCTCCCGATTCGCGTCTTCCCATGGAACCTAGCTCTGCTTCCACCGACGCCCCGCTCTTTTTTGCCATCTCCACAGCTTTTTTCGTATTGCTTACATTCTCTTCATAAGGAAGTACCGAGCCGTCATACATTATCGAAGCAAAGCCCAATGACAGTGCCTTTTCAAGATAATCAAGCGTCTCACCGTGGTCCAGATGGACACATACGGGAACTTTCGCTCTCTGCGCCGCCCCTATCATTACCGGCCCTATCTCATCAAGCGGTATCCATGGATCATGGCATTCGGCAAACATTATTACGACAGGCAATTTCTCCTCTTCCGCCGCACCTATCACGGCTCTTATTGATTCAAGATTCGGTGTGTTGAAGGAGCCTATTGCTATCTGCTTCTCCTCCGCTATTTTCATGACTTCATTTAATGTAACTAACATATCCGCCTCCTGTACTTTAGATAAACAAAATTACAGCAAATATTTCTTTATGTTTTTATTCTAATAAAATACTTCCCTCAAAAATATATGAATCCGTATTATTTTCTTTGATTTTGTTCGCTCTTTAGGATTATAATAAAAGTACTTAGCGACAACTTGTAATCACCTCAAGAAAGGCTGTGCCATGCTTTCAACCTTTAACTACGAGAAGCTAAACTCCTTCTTAAAGGATTTCTACACGATAACAGGAATCCGCATAACGATATTTGACGAAGCCTTCAATGAACTAACATCATACCCGATAGAGGTCGCTGAGGCTTGTAGATATATACGCAAAAATCCCAAAGCAAAGCAGGCCTGCGCGGACTGTGACCGTAAAGCCTGCCGTAAAGTCGCAAAGCTGAAAAGGCCTTACGTTTACCGCTGCCACGCAGGTCTTACCGAGGCTGTAGCCCCTGTATACATGGGCAATCTTCCCGTAGCCTATCTTATGTTCGGACATCTGTTATCCTATCCATCATACGAAGCTGCACAGAAAATAATAACCGAAAGCTGCGAAAAATATGAACTTGATAATAAAACATTGATCAGACTTATAAGGAAACTTCCATTAACGGATGAAGACACTATACTTGCCGCTTCGAGAATCCTAATGGCTGTGACCTCATGGCTCTGCCTCGACCGCATGATAACATTGAGACAACAGGAGCTTCCGGCAATGCTTGATGAATATATTATGAAAAACCTTTCTAACCCGCTCGATGCCAAGACGCTCTGCGATCATTTCCACATAGGCAGGACCACGCTGTACAAGCTTGCGAATGAAAATTACGGAGAAGGCATAGCCGAACATATAAGGAGTCTCCGCATAGAATACGCAAAAAAGCTACTTAAAGAAAATAAAAGTCTTACTTTGTCTGAAATCGCCGAACAATGCGGGTTTTCCGACTACAATTATTTCATCACGGTCTTCAGCAGACTCTGCGGCATATCTCCTGCCCGCTACCGCAGGAGCTAGAATTTCTATGCCCATGGGATAAATGCCTCAGGTTTTCTGACGTCCTCTGACCCCACATATTCCCCATCATAATATCACACTAATATTCTTTCGATATCTCTCCCTCTATGCCATACTCCGCCTTGAAGCTCTCCAAGTCTGACGGCTTTCTTAGGTATGCTATCTCCGTGAACCTGCCTGTTGCCTTGTCCTTAAAGCCCGCCACCTGCTCGCCGTTGCATATGCTCGCCCTTATCACGGGAATCTCGTTTTCTTTGTCGTATTCCTTTTTATCCTGCTTTTTATGAAATAATTTCATATCTTATCACATTAACGTCATCCGAAGCTTATATTATATACGTACTCCGTATTATATGTGGCGACACGAAGCTCGTTTCCCACATGCGCGAACACCTCAGGCGCTGTCCTGACCTTGATCTTATTTGCTATGCTCCCGTCGCCGAGATCAAGTACATAAATAAAGTCAGGCTCATCAGTAAACCCGTACCCGCAGATAAGAGCGTCCTCTGCTATCACGAAATTGCTTGAATTACATACAAGCGGAGCGCTCTTCCAAAGCACCTCATAGGTATCCAGACTTATCGCAGCCACATAGTTTGATTCCGGCTCATTTGAGCTGTATCCGTTGTGTATCATGCTCACATAAAGCACTCTGTCAGCTATCTTCGCATATCTTATGTACTGCGTAGTGTTTGAATTCTTAAGAGCCGCCTCATCGGGACCGTTGCACAGGACGCTCAGATCAAAATCATAAGCCACAGTACCCATGTCGTCTGCGCCGTCATATATTCTCAAGCATTGGTACATATAGTCATACTCTGCGGGATTATATGCCTCATAATAATAATCCCCGTCAGTATAAGGGAGACTCGTCCCCTCATAACCGTTATCCCTCACCCATTTCTCATCATCAAGCCATTCGTATTTAGTATCGGATATCTGTTCAAGCTGTATCAGTGTGCCCGCAGCTACTGCATTTTCAGAGCAATAATACTCCCATGAGGGATTCGACATTATAAAAGCCGTATCTCCTTCATAAGCATCTCCGTCGTATTGAGGCTCGACCTTTATCACATTCTCATCTTCCCTATAGGTTGCTATATCCGAAGGGGCAGTCCAGCTGTCCGGCTTATATCTGTCCTTCACGAGATCGGGATATTCCTCATAGGTCATCACTATATCAAAGGTTCCCGCCGCATAAGAAGCTATAGCATAGGTACCAAAATGAATATTCAGTCCCTTGTTATCTATATAATAAGTGAAATTCGCCTCCTCGTCCGGCTCTCCATAGTACATTGCCTCCAACATTTCTGGCACATTAAAGGTATCGTTCTCACCAAAGCCCTCTTCAGGATATGCTTCCATTAGCTCCTCATAGACATGCTCCGTGAAGTCCCTGTCATTATCAAGCACTGATTTCAGAGGAATATCCCGTCCTGTCACAGGGTCATAATTCCATATCGTAACGGTTCCGTAAGGATGTGCTCCGCCGCTGTAATCATCGGTCGAATTAGCAAATGAAAACATCTTATCATCAGCTCTTAAAAGACTTGCTTCCATGTAGTACCAATTGGTCCACTCCCCGTTAGGATCCTGCTCCATAGCCCAGGGTGCCTGCTGTCCCGTGATGGAGGCTGCGTCATCCACCCATGCGGAATTAAGGATGTCTATCTGCTCGGATAGCTTAGGGTACTTCTCTTTCGCCTCCTGCGGAAGCTCTATGTCCGAATAACTTCCCTTTGAATAATTCGTGCCGTCTATATCGCATTCTAACTTATGATGTGTAATGACGATACCCTTGAAAACATTATCCGTATCACCTTGTACGACATCAGCTGATTCCTTGTTCTCCACAGACCTCTCATCAGATAGACCCTGCTTATCCTCTGCTGCCGTGTTTTCGTTATTCTCTGTGACCTCGGAGCTTTCACTGCTTTCTGTGCCTTCTGGAACAGCGTCTTTACCGCAGCATGTGAATAATAACATCGCAGCCAGCACTATAGCAGTCAGCCGTGCCGGTCCCTTCTTTATTATCCTATTCATGTCGGCATCCCTCCATAAACTTATGCTTCAATTAAACCCTACGAGCATCTGCGCTATCTTGTATCCGCCGACGGAAATTTTTCTTCCGCCCTTGCCGGGAAGGTTCATGCTCTCGCCAAGCATGCTGTGACGTATCGTGAAATATGTCGCAAGATCCTTCGCCCGCAGGTATTCCCATAGCTGCTTCTTCTTTGCCAAAGCTTCCTCATCTCCGGCTTTTATAAGGAATATCGACGATATTACCATCATTATCTCTAGGTAATTCCTCATGTATCTGCGAAGTCTCTTATTCTCGATCTTCGTATCCTTGAAATAATCGATCATCAGCTTCGTGACCTTTATCTGCTGATCGATCCTTGAGATCATCACGCTCTCATTCACCGACTGATCCTCCCTGCCTATATAGTAGCGGTAGAAGTTAACCGGCAGATAGTAGAGCGTCTTCACATAAGGAAGAGGCTCAAAGACATATATATTATCAACATAAAAGGTATGCTTCGGAAGCTCTATGCCACATTTCCGAAGGAGTTTCGTCCTGTATATGACGGAGTGCATCAATATATATCTGCCCTTCCTGAAATGCTTAGTCTGATCCCAGGTGATAAGCTCCTCGACAGGGACAGACGACTCATAATGCATGACCTTCTTACGCCTGGCTCCTTCCTTGTCATAGACAAAATTGCAAAGCATCATGTCTAATGTCTCGTCTCCGCCTGTAAGCTCCCTGAGCTTATCAAGCACCTGAATATAGGAAGCCTCGTCAACCCTGTCATCGGAATCAACGACCTTGAAATAAAGCCCTGAGGCATTTCTTATTCCGACGTTAACAGCCTCGCCGTGACCGCCGTTCTCCTGATGTATTACTTTAATAATATTCGGATATTTCTCCTGATACTTGTCCGCAAGCTCCCCAGTGAGATCGGTAGAGCCATCGTCTACGATAAGTATCTCTACTTCATCTCCGCCGACAAGAAGGGATTCTATGCATCTTGCCATGTAATCCATAGAGTTATAACAGGGCACAGCAAAGGTAAGTAATTTCATTGTCTCATCCTCTTTCCGTCATATTGTATCTGTAAGGTAAGGTAATCCCTGATCTGGTCTATGCAGGCTTCCTTAGATGCCCCTCCGGTAGAAAGGGACAGGGAAGCCGCCATCATGTTAACAACATGGTCATCCACACGTCCTTTTATCTCCTCTAAAATCTCTAATTTCTCCTCATACTCATCCGCATCCAGAAATCTCAGCAGATCCTCATTTATATTATCCATAGCCACCTCGTTTATTCTCTAGCCGTATTTATTATAAGAAGCTCCACCGCCACATTGTCACCTATCTTTCCCTGCTTGATCTCCCTGTCCGCTCTCACGCACTCGTCAAGAACCCTTATCATCCTCTGTCTCGAAAATTTCCTTGCCTGCGTGCTGTATTTATTTACCGTCCAGCCCTGCACGCCTACGGCAGAGGCGATCTCATCCTGCGGGGCTTTTCTCGCATTCATATCGCTGACGCTTATCATTATGCGGAACTGCCGCTCTATAAGCGCCAGTATTCCATAGGGGCTCTGCTTCTCTGCAAGCATATCATAATAAATGCCTACCGCCTTATTAAGCTTCCTGTCCGCTATCGCGTCTATCATCTGATATACGGTAAATTCCGGACTCCTTGATGTAAGCATAAGCACATCATCCGAAGTGACGGCCTCCCTGTCTCCGGCATAAGACGCAAGCTTCCTTATCTCCATGTCAAGAGTAGTCATATCCTTGCCCGCCCGCTCGATAAGGAGCATGACGGTATCCCGGCTCACCTTTTTGTCAAATCTGCTGAAATTAGCCGCTACCCATCCGGGAAGCTTCTTATCATCATATCGCGCTGCCTCGGCGTCATATCCGCCCTTCTTTGCTGTCTTGTAAGCCCTTCCTCTCTTATCTACATCGGATTCATCGAATATAAGCACCGTATCCTGCGAAGGCGACTCAATATAATCGGCTATCTGGTCGCAAGTCTTCTTAAAAAAGCCGGAATCCTTCACATATATGACTCTCTTATCCGCCATAAACGGCATGGTCATCGCAAGGGACAACACCTCGTCGGGATCGGTACTGCTTCCCGCAAAAGAAGCATAGTTCAGATTATCTCCCGGCGTTACAAGAGCCTTTATCAAGGAGTTCTTGTAGTTCTCCCTAAGATACGCCTCTTCGCCGAATATCAGATATACCGGAGCGAAGGTCTTATTCTTTACATCATCGGAAACCTTTCTCATAAAAGCCAATCACCCGATACGACCTTATTCCCATTCACTGAAACGTCCGTAAGGCAGAGCCCGTCAATTCTCTTCTCGCCGATAAATAAGAGCTCTGCGAGCTTGTCTTCCGTCTTATAGGTCTCCGTAACCCGCTCTCCCCTATTCGCAGCCTCAAGCATCCGTCTGAAATCAGATACGCATGAAGGTATTATATTCATCACTACCTGCTTTGCCTTCACGCTTCCGTATATATTGCCAAGCTCCGCCTCTACGTTTTCAATCCACATCTGTACATATTCTCCTCTGTAAAACGCAGTTTTATATCTGACTTACACCGTCCGGATGCTGATACCGTAACCGCCTAAAACACAGGCGCTAACGGTATCATGCTCCCGAATAAACCACTTAGGAAATCAGTCCGCATTCCCGATGTCCTCATTCTCGCCCTCACCGTCTTCGAGCTTCAGCGTATTATCATAAAGAACCGGATCGAAGCAATGCGTGTATATCCTCACATGATCGTATATCGCCTTCCAGCCGCCGTGCGCATATCCTGTACAGCAGATATAACCTTTACCGTCCTCATCTACTGCATAGCTTACCGCACAGTTAAGCGATTCCTTGACGAAGCCTGTCTTACCGCAAAGCACCTCTCCCGTCTCCTGCTTGTCCTCTATCCGGCGCAGGAACCAGTTTGAAACCATTATCCCCTGCGGGTGATACGAAGTCGTGGTCGTCGTGTAGGTATGCTGTGACAATACCTTAAGGCAGAGCGGATCGTTTATCGCCGCATTCATTATGACTGCCATATCCGCCGCCGTACTGTAGTGGTTGTCGTCATATATCCCGATACAGTTCGTAAAATGCGTCGTATCGCCTATCCCAAGCTCGTCAAGCTTCTCATTCATCATGGCGACGAAGCTATCCTGATCGCCCGCCGTGTATTCCGCAAGCCCCATAGCGGCATCCGCTCCCGAAGGAAGTATCGTGCCGTAGAATAAATCCTCAACCCTTATCCTCTCACCCGGAGAAAAGCCTACGTTTGAGCATCCATGCTCATAGGAAAAGCCCTCTATCGCCTGCGTCATCGTAAATATGTCATCAAGATGCGTCTCGTCCTTAAGATGCTCTGATGCCACAAGTACGGTAAGCACCTTTGTCATCGATGCGGGATACATCTTCTCATGTGACTGCCTGGCCGCTAAAACCCTGTTTTCCGAGAGCGATATCAGGATAGCATAACCCGAATCCACATCCGTGATGACGCTGCTTGTAGCCTCGTCCGGCAATGTATTAAGCTCTAAAGGTCCGGCTCCCGTGGTTTCTGAGGCCGCTTTTTCTGCCTCAAGCTCTGCCAGCTCCTCTGCGGTAAGCTCCGTCATGGCAGGAGGCGAGGCTTGAGTTCCCGTGGCGTTACCTGATGATGCATCAGTATCGGCGCTCATTGAAGCATCCTGATTTATGTCAACCGAATCATTGGCTTCACCGTCATTCGAGCCTGTCTCTCCGTTACCATACAGAAGCTCCCTCGCATCGCCGTAAGCTCCATTACCAGCGTTTTCGCTCTCGGCTGTCATATCAGAGGATGCGGCTACGCTCCTATATCTACCCACGGCTATCACGACCAGCATGACTATGACCGCTATGATAACCACTCCGGCGCTTGCCCCCGCTATGATGAAGTATCTCCGTATTCTGTTTTCTCTTTCCCTCTGCTGCCTAGCACGGTCGGCGCGCCTTGCCGCTCTTGCCCTGCGCCTCTCCTCGTACTCCTCAGTCTCTTTATCTATAAAATACTCGGACATAATCTCCGTATCTTGTGCCTTAATAAAATGATGCTAGGGTCAAAAGGTACAAATCCGATTGTGCTTGCACAAATAGGATTTGGAACTTGTGACCCGCCCGAACATGAGGAAGTAGCAATTTGCGTAGCAAATTAGCGGATTCCGAATGGACGGAGCATGGCG
>JAFTAP010000061.1 GCA_017455525.1 Lachnospiraceae bacterium | reverse complement strand
TGAAGGAAAACCATATACGATTCAGGAAATCCTATCTAACTCCCCTCCAAGATAAGTAACTCAATGCCAGAAACCGGCTGGAGTGTATGATAACTGCCTCCGCTCTATTAGTGGTGCAAAAAAATCCGTGAATAGTAACGAAAAAACAGGAAATACTTGTATGAAAATACCAATTAGGTAGTTTCAAAAGTAGATTTATGATATAATCCTCTCTTAGATGCGTAACGCATCGGAGAGGATTATATTATTATGGAGAGAGAAGAGTTTTTATCATTGTATCGGCACTCGCTGGCACATGTACTGGCAAAGGCGGTCATAGAGATATTCGGTAAGGAAGTGCAGTATGCCATAGGTCCGCAGATAGCAGACGGAGCGTATTATGATTTCGTGCTGCCTCGTCCTGCTTCACCGGATGACTTCACGGCTATAGAGGATAAGATGCGTGAGATACTTAAGCGCAAGGAGGCATGGACAAGGAAAGAGATATCTAAGGACGAAGCACTCGATCTATTCAAGGATCAGAAATATAAGACGGAAATAATAAAGGATCTTCCGGAGAGCGAGACCATAAGCATTTATTATACAGGCGACGATTATGTGGATCTCTGTCGCGGACCTCATGTGGAGAACTCAGCGGAGCTTTTGTCTTCCGCTTTCAAGGTCAAGGCTGTGTCCGCAGCTTACTGGAGAGGCGATGCGAAGAATGATTCTATGCAGAGGATATACATTTACGCCTTCCCATCGAAGGATGAATTAAAGAAGCACCTCGCATTTGTTAAGGAAGCGGAAGAGAGGGATCATAAGAAGCTCGGTCCCGAATTACAGCTTTTCATGTTCCATGAGACTGCTCCGGGAATGCCTTATTGGCTGCCGAGAGGATGGCGGATGTACCGCGCTCTCGTGGAATACTGGCGCAATATACATGACAGGAACGGTTATCAGGAGATATCCGCGCCCGTGATAAATAATAAGAAATTATGGCTTATATCGGGACACTGGGCACACTACAAGGACAATATGTTCATAGTACCCGGCACGACATGGACTCCCGATGCGGACGATGTAATGGCGGCGAAGCCCATGAACTGCCCGAATGCGATGAATACTTACGCAAGGACGAATCACTCTTACAGGGAGCTTCCGATAAGGTACAACGAGATAGACATGGTACATCGCAAGGAAAAGAGTGGCGCTTTGAACGGACTTTTCAGGGTACAGGCTTTCAGGCAGGATGATGACCATACCTTTGTCTCCGTGCCTCAGATCGAGGAAGAGATAGAAAACATCATGTCGATCGCAGATGAGATATATTCTACCTTCGGCATCACGTATAAGGCGGAGCTTTCCACGAGACCTGAGGATTTCATGGGAGATATTGAGGACTGGAATCAGGCGGAGGCAGCCTTAAAGCGTATATTGGATAAGAAGTATGGCGAGGGCGGTTATGAGATAAATGAGGGCGACGGCGCTTTCTACGGACCGAAGATAGACTTACAGATCAAGGACGCTATCGGACGTGAGTGGCAGTGCGGCACGGTACAGCTTGACTTCCAGCTCCCGCATAATTTCGGGCTTACTTATCAGGATCAGAGCGGTAAGATGGTGCAGCCTGTGGTTATTCACCGCGCTATATTCGGCTCGTTCGAGAGGTTCATCGGCATACTTATAGAAAACTTCAAGGGAGCCTTTCCTTTCTGGCTTTCTCCTTATCAGGTCGGGATCGTGCCTATAAGAGTGGAGCATAATGAATATGCTTTAGAGGTTAAGCGTATCCTTGAAAATATCGGGGTAAGGGCGGAATGTGATACCGCCGATAAGAATATGAATGAGAAGATCAAGGAATATAAGAATCTGAAGGATCCTTATATTCTGGTCGTGGGAGATAAGGAAGTAGAGGAAAGAACGGTTTCCATCAATATACGGGGCGTGAAACAGCAATTACACGGAGTGACGCTCGACCAGCTAAAGGCGATGTGCCGGAAGATGAATGACGAGCATCTGGTAGATTTACTCACCTCGACGGAGGGGATAGGATAAGTATTTTTTAGAAATGACAGGCTAAAGAAAACGGCCTGTCATTTCTTTACTGTGAAATTGTTTCCCGTATACAACGGAGCGTCCGCTTGCGGACGATTCCGATTGGATACGAGGAAATTTTCACAAAACAGGAGATTAATAATGGCGGATAAGGAAATCTCAAAAGAGATAATAATAGACGAAAAGGACGTGAAGGTTTCGGATGCTTCCCCCATTCAGTATGCGGTGGACATAGACAGTCCTATAGCGGCGAGGGTCAGGAAGCTTGAAGAGGAAGCCGTGAAGAAGAAGGAGCTGGAGCTTCGGCGGAGCGAGAAGATACGCATACAGCAGGACTATCTTAATGGCATGCTTGAAAACGTGACCGAAAATCTTGCGGCCACGGAGAAGGAGCGAAGCATAAACGATGCGCTTGAAGCTGACGTGAAGAAGCAGGTCTTATCCATGCACGGCATATCGGAGGATAAGTATGAGGGCATGCAGCGTCGGACAGCCGCTGTTTATCAGGGTTCGGAGTTCGCATTATTCTTTATGTCGGTGATACTTATAATCATATCTGGCTTTATCAGCTTCGTGCTGGAAGGTCCGATAGAGATTACCTTATTCATCTGTTTTTTTACTGCGATAGAGGGAACTCTCTTAAATCACGGACAGCGCAGATCTAAGGCTGCCGAGTGGGTATTAAGGATTATTTATTTCCTGCTTTTCCCGCTGATGCTCCTTGTATTTATTATGGATATACTAGGCTTTGAGTACACTTATGAGACGATGAGCGGGCTTGCTGTCTTTGGCGTAGTGGTTCTTGTGCTGGGCGTTATTTCTTACTTCGCATATAATCCGTACAGGGCGGATAAGAAACAGCTTAAGAAAGCCGGGAAATATCTGAAGAATATGGGCAAAGCCGCTGATAAAGAAGTAATGCAGTCAATAAAGAAAGCGGAGAAGCAGCAGCGTAGGGAAGAAAAGGAGCTTGCGAGATTGGAGAAGAAGGAAGAAAAGCGACAAGCAAAAGAGGCGAAGAAGCAGGAGAAAGTTTCGCAGGCGGAGACCTCGGAAACGGTGGGCAATACTGAAGATACAGTCGAATCCGACGAGGCAGATGCAGACGACAAGACAGAAAACGCAGAAGCTAAAGACAGCGAAAATAACAACTAATTTGGAGCATGATACCGTTAGCGCCCGTTCTTTGGGCGGTTATGGTATCAGCTACGAACGGTCGAAGTCAGATAATAAATTGGCACTATTATAGGAGGGAGCAATTAATGGCACAGAGAACAGATATCCACAAGGTACTGATAATAGGATCAGGCCCCATTATCATCGGACAGGCATGCGAGTTTGACTACTCAGGGACACAGGCGTGCAAAGCTCTGAAAAGTCTTGGCTATGAGATAGTCCTTGTTAATTCAAATCCCGCGACTATAATGACAGATCCCGA
This sequence comes from Lachnospiraceae bacterium, assembly GCA_017455525.1. Taxonomy (GTDB): domain Bacteria; phylum Bacillota; class Clostridia; order Lachnospirales; family Lachnospiraceae; genus NK4A144. The sequence goes on along the minus strand of JAFTAP010000061.1, from coordinate 3,246 downwards.
AACAGCGGACGTGACCTATATAGAACCGCTTAATGTGGACAGGCTGACTCAGATAATAGAAAAAGAAAGACCGGACGCCCTGCTTCCGAATCTCGGCGGCCAGAGCGGGCTAAATCTCTGCTCGGAGCTTTATAAAGCGGGCGTGCTTGATAAGTACGGCGTAAAGGTCATAGGAGTACAAGTAGACGCCATAGAGAGGGGCGAGGACAGGGTTGAATTCAAGAAGACTATGGACAGCCTTGGCATAGAAATGGCACGCTCCGAGGTCGCTTATTCCGTGGACGAGGCCTTGAAGATAGCGGAGGGGCTTGGTTATCCCGTAGTGCTTCGGCCTGCCTATACGATGGGCGGAGCAGGCGGCGGGCTGGTATATAATAAAGAAGAGTTAAAGACCGTCTGCGCCAGAGGATTACAGGCTTCCCTCGTACATCAGGTGCTTGTGGAAGAGTGCGTGATGGGCTGGGAGGAGCTTGAGCTTGAGGTTGTCCGTGACAAAGATAATAACATGATAACGGTCTGCTTCATAGAAAATGTGGATCCTATGGGAGTGCATACGGGTGATTCCTTCTGTACGGCTCCGATGCTCACGATATCAGAGGACGTGCAGGCAAAATTACAGGAGCAGGCATATAAGATAGTCGAGCATATCGGCGTCATCGGCGGTACTAATGTGCAGTTCGCCCATGATCCGAAGTCAGGACGCATCATTGTCATAGAGATAAATCCGAGGACATCAAGATCTTCTGCGCTTGCGTCCAAGGCTACAGGCTTCCCGATAGCATTGGTTTCGGCGAAGCTTGCGACAGGGCTTACGCTTAAGGAATTAAAGGACAGTGTATGGGGCGACCTCTCACAATATAAGCCAGGCGGGGATTTCGTGGTCGTGAAGTTCGCAAGGTGGGCTTTCGAGAAGTTCAAGGGCGTGGACGATAAGCTTGGCACGCAGATGAGGGCTGTCGGTGAAGTCATGTCTATAGGAAAGAATTACAAAGAGGCTTTTCAGAAGGCTATACGCTCTTTGGAGAAAGGCAGATACGGCTTAGGGCATGTCGGAGGCTTTGATTCAATGTCGAAGAAGGAGCTCATGCACAGGCTTGCAACGCCTAATTCCGAGAGGCATTTCGAGATGTATGAGGCGCTTCGCAAGGGAGCTACGGTTGATGAGATACATGAGGCGACTCATGTAAAGAAATATTTCATCGAGCAGATGAAGGAGCTTGTCGAGGAAGAAAAGGAGCTGATGAAATCCGTGGGCTCCATGCCGTCTGACGATAAGCTTATACAGGCGAAGAAGGACGGATTCTCCGACAGGTATCTGTCCGAGATATTGGACATCTCCGAAGACGATATAAGGAAAAAGAGAGAGTCTCTGGGAGTGAAAGAGGTCTATGATGCCGTGCATGTAAGCGGCACGGATGACAGCGCTTATTATTATTCTACATATAATTCAGATAAGGGCTCGCCTGTAAAAGATGCAGGCAAGAAGAGGATAATGATACTCGGCGGCGGTCCCAACCGTATAGGACAGGGCATAGAGTTTGATTATTGCTGTGTGCATGCGGCAAAGAGTCTTAAAAAGCTGGGCTTTGAGACGATAATAGTAAACTGCAATCCTGAGACAGTTTCTACCGACTATGACACTTCCGACAGGCTTTATTTCGAGCCGCTCACATTGGAGGATGTGCTGTCAATATATGCTACGGAAAAGCCTGATGGTGTGATTGCACAGTTCGGAGGGCAGACGCCGCTTAACCTTGCGGCTTCGCTTAAAAAGAACGGCGTGAAGATACTCGGCACATCACCTGAGGTCATAGACCTTGCGGAAGACAGGGATCAGTTCAGGAATATGATGTATAAGCTTGGTATCCCCATGCCGGAGTCGGGCATGGCTACGACCGTGGATGAGGCGAAGGCGGTAGCAGCGGAGATTTCCTATCCTGTCATGGTGCGTCCGTCATACGTCCTTGGCGGCAGGGGCATGGAGGTCGTATATGACGATGACCAGATGGAGGAATATATGAGGGCAGCGGTCGGCGTAACGCCCGACAGACCTATACTTATAGACCGTTTCCTGCATCACGCTATGGAGTGCGAGGCAGACGCTATCTCTGACGGAGAGCATGCCTATGTTCCCGCAGTCATGGAGCATATAGAGCTTGCGGGCATACATTCGGGCGATTCCGCCTGTATCATACCGTCAAAGCATATACCGGAGGACAGCCTTGCGACCATCAAGGATTATACCAAGAGAATGGCGGTGGAGCTTGGTGTAAAGGGTTTATTGAATATCCAGTTCGCTATAGAGGACGGCAAGGTATTCGTGATAGAGGCAAATCCGAGAGCGAGCCGCACCGTGCCGCTTGTATCAAAGGTTTGCGGGATAAGGATGGTTCCGATCGCCGTAGATATAGTGACAGGGGAGCTTACGGGCAAGCCTTCGCCTGTGCCTGAGCTTAAGGAGAGGCATATCCCTTATTACGGAATAAAGGAGGCCGTGTTCCCGTTCAATATGTTCCCTGAGGTCGATCCTATACTAGGACCTGAGATGCGCTCGACAGGCGAGGTACTGGGCATAGCCGATTCCACGGGACTTGCTTTTTATAAGGCGCAGGAAGCGGCAAAGAGCGTGCTTCCGCAGGAGGGCACCGTGCTTATTTCTCTGAATAAGACCGATAAGCCGGAGGTCGTGGATATAGCGAAGGGCTTCCATGACGCAGGCTTCAAGATAATGGCAACCAAGGGCAACCATGACCGCATCACGGAGGCGGGCATACCCGCACAGATGGTAAAGAAGCTTCACGAGGGCAGACCGAATATCGTGGACTATATGACAAACGGCGACATACAGCTTGTCGTGAACTCGCCCATAGGCAAGGATTCAAAGCATGACGACAGCTACTTAAGGAAGACCGCCGTAAAGAACCGCATAACCTACATCACGACCGCCGCAGCCGCAAGATCCGCAGCGGAAGGAATCGGCTATGTGAAGAAGAACGGTCAGGGCGAAGTGAAGAGCCTGCAGGAGTGGCATGAGCTCATAGAGTGAGATTCTGTCAGGCATAAGCAATAAAAGAGGATGATAGACAGCGCCTTGCTGTCAAAGCGGAAAGGAGGGGCTTATGTATAAGTGTAAAAGCTGCGGCGGAGATCTTGTGCTTAATATCGCAAGGCAGGAGCTGAAATGTCCTTATTGCGACAGCGTATTTCCTGTAAGCGATTATGAAGACGCACAGGAGATAAAGGGGC
>JAFTAP010000060.1 GCA_017455525.1 Lachnospiraceae bacterium | reverse complement strand
TGTACCACGAACTGCCTTGCTCCCATGGCTAAGGCTCTTAACGATCTCGCAACGATCAAGTCCGGTATCATGAGCACCATCCACGCTTACACAGGCGATCAGATGATCCTTGACGGACCTCAGAGAAAGGGTGATCTCCGTCGTTCAAGAGCAGGTGCCATCAACATCGTTCCCAACTCAACAGGTGCTGCAAAGGCTATCGGTCTTGTTATCCCTGAGCTTAACGGCAAGCTCATCGGCTCTGCACAGCGTGTTCCTACGCCTACAGGCTCAACGACGATCCTTGTAGCTACGGTTGAGAAGTCCGTAACGAAGGAAGAGATCAACGCAGCAATGAAGGCAGCAGCTACCGAGTCCTTCGGCTACAACGAAGAGGAGATCGTATCAAGCGATATCATCGGAAGCACCTATGGCTCAATCTTCGACGCTACGCAGACGATGGTTGGTGAGGACAATCTCGTACAGGTTGTTTCATGGTATGACAATGAGAATTCCTACACCTCACAGATGGTACGTACGATTAAGTACTTCAGCGAGTTAGGCTAATTGATTTGCTAGAGCAATCTAAGATTTAAGGATACTGAGGTCCGGTCCGAAAGCTAAGGACCGGACCTTGTTTCATAAAGAAGATAAGATCAAGGAGGGGAATAATGGCACTTAATAAAAAGAGCGTTGACGATTTTAACGCAAAGGGCAGGAAGGTCCTGGTTCGCTGTGACTACAACGTGCCCTTAAAGAATGGCGAGATCACTGACGAGACGAGAATAAATGCGGCTCTGCCTACGATCAAGAAGCTTGTAGGCGACGGAGCGAAGGTTATCCTCTGCTCACATTTAGGCAAGGTAAAGAATGGCCCCAACGAGGGCGAGTCTCTTGCCCCTGTAGCAAAGGCTCTCTCATCAAAGCTTGGCAAGGACGTGAAGTTCATAGCTGATTACAATGTAACCGGCTCTGACGCTACGGCTGCTGTAGATGCTATGGCTGAGGGTGATGTGGTACTTCTCCAGAATACGAGGTTCCGCGGCAAGGAAGAGACGAAGCCAGAGGATGCAGGAGAGGCATTCGCTAAAGAGCTTGCTGATCTTGCGGACGACTATGTATGCGATGCCTTCGGTTCTGCTCACAGACCTCACGCATCTGTATCCGTAGTCACGAAGTATATCCGTGAGAAGGGCGGAACATGCGCGGTAGGATATCTCATGCAGAAGGAGATCGATTTCCTTGGTAACGCAGTAGAGAATCCGGTACGTCCCTTCGTAGCTATCCTTGGCGGAGCGAAGGTTGCCGATAAGCTTAACGTTATAGATAATCTCTTAGAGAAGGCTGATACGCTTATCATCGGCGGCGGCATGGCTTATACCTTTGTGAAGGCACAGGGCGGCAGCGTAGGAAAGAGCCTTGTGGACGACACGAAGCTTGATTACTGCAAGGAGATGATGGCGAAGGCTGAGAAGCTTGGAAAGAAGCTTCTGCTTCCTGTAGATACTGTCGTATGTGACGGTTTCCCTGATCCTATTGACAAGGCTGATATCGCTACTTCTGTAGTTAAGACTGACGCTATCCCTGATGATAAGGAAGGCCTTGATATCGGACCTGACACGCAGAAGGCTTATGCTGATGCAGTGAAGAGTGCGAAGACCGTCGTATGGAACGGACCTATGGGAGTCTTCGAGAATCCCGTGCTCGCAGAGGGAACCAAGGCTGTGGCTAAGGCTCTTGCGGATACGAGCGCTACTACTATAATCGGCGGCGGTGATTCTGCGGCAGCAGTCAATCAGTTAGGATTCGCTGATAAGATGTCACACATCTCAACAGGCGGCGGTGCATCGTTAGAGTTCCTTGAGGGCAAGGAATTACCTGGCGTTTATGCAGCGGATAATAAATAAGGAGGATAAGGAATAATGGCAAGACGTAAATTAGTTGCCGGCAACTGGAAGATGAATATGACTCCTACTCAGGCAGTGGAGCTTGTTGAGACCTTAAAGCCGGTGGTTGTATCAGATGAAGTTGACGTGCTTTTCTGTGTGCCCGCTATAGACATTCCCGCTGTCGTAGAGGCATGTAAGGGAACGAATATCAAGGTCGGCGCAGAGAATATGTACTTCGAGGAGAAGGGCGCTTACACGGGTGAGATCTCTCCTGACATGATAGTAGACGCAGGAGCTACCCATGTGATCATAGGACACTCCGAGAGAAGAGAGTATTTCGGCGAGACAGATGAGACTGTGAATAAGAAGGTCTTAAAGGCATTCGAGCATGGTCTTATTCCCGTGATCTGCTGCGGCGAATCTCTCACACAGAGGGAGCAAGGCATCACTATAGACTGGATCAGACAGCAGATAAAGATCGCTTTCCTTAATGTAACAGCAGATCAGGCTAAGAAGGCGGTCATAGCTTACGAGCCTATCTGGGCTATAGGCACAGGTAAGACCGCAACCAGCGATCAGGCAGAGGAGGTCTGCGCGGCGATAAGGGCTTGCATCAAGGAGCTTTACGGCGACGATGTGGCTGACGCTATCATAATCCAGTATGGCGGATCAGTGAATGCAGGCAATGCGGCAGAGCTTTTCGCAAAGCCCGACATAGACGGCGGTCTTGTAGGTGGAGCATCACTTAAGCCCGACTTCGGGAAGATCGTGAATTATAAATAAGCTTATGATACGATAAAGCAAAGGCGGGGCTTAAAGGTGCCCCGTCTTTTGTTGCATGATAACTCCGAGACTCTGCACGATTAGCGAGCTTCTGCAAAAATAGTTGTTATTATTCCATGAAAATGTTAAAATAACTGTGTGTAGTTTTTTTTACACTGTTTTTTGATGGGATTCCACGGAGGGAGCTTTCTTTTGAAAGGAGAGTGTATGTTATGGCGGGCATATCAATAGAACCTATAAATGTGAATACTACACCTGCGCCTGCAGTGCGTAATATGAGGGGAGCTAATGCCGCAGGAGCGGCAGGCGGCGTTAATCAGACGGCTGCGACACAGGCTGCCGATATCGCAAAAGAAGCAGCGGAAGCCCAGAGGGAGAGAAGCGCAGATGTAAGGCGCGAGCAGCTTGAGGATGTGATAGCCGTATCCAAGGACGGTGATACCGTACAGGCTACTAATGAGAGCAGGGAAAGGCTTGCCGAGGATGCCTTCGGACATATGGAGGTAAGGCAGGAACAGGAAGCGACGGCTGCGGATCAGGCTCAAGGTCAGGATCAGCAACAGGATCAGACCGTCACGGGAGAAGTCACTGAAGAAGCGATAGCAGAGAGGACACAGACTGCAATAGAGGGTTCTAAGATACAGCAGGCAATAGCGGAGAGCGTTAATGACAGGCTCGTGAATGGCTCCAGAAGTGAAGAGGCTATAGCAGAGAGCATAGACAGAACGCTTAACGGCACCGGCAGGACGGAAGAGGCTGTAGAGGCAGGTAATGAAAGAGCCGAGCAGGAGGAAGCGGAGAAGGAATATAATGAGAAGCTTGCTTCCTATCAGGGAATCTCAGACATGATGCTTGAGCAGATGTACTTGAAGGGTGAGATTTCCAAGATTGATTATGATAAGGAGATGGAATCCAGAGAGGAAATAAGAGAAGCAGAGGGCATAGATAATGCGCAGTTCTCTAATGAGATGACGGGTGCGGCAGTCCTGCAGGAGAGCGGTCAGAGAGATCTGCAGGAGATAGAGACGGCATTCTCGCCGGAGGCTAATAATAACTTAAGCGGCGAGCAGAGGATGGAGATATTGGAAACGCTTGAAGCGCAGCAGGCACAGAACTTCAATACGCAGGATGCGGCTAATGTCATAAGCGATGCTAACGCAAGCGGCGAGGAGACGATAAAGAAGGTTGTATTTTTATAAGATTTAAGGATATCAAAGCGGTATCTGAAAATATAACAGGCAGATAAAATATACAGGCGACACACCAACTTGTGCCGCCTGTTGCTACCCCGAAGAAATATCGGATGCAGGAGGTTACGCCTATGGATAAAAGACTCAGACCGACCGGAGACGACCTGAAGAAATATATATTAGATAATCTCGACAGAGCCATATCCGAGGGCTGGATCACTGCTTATTACCAGCCTGTCGCAAGGACGCTCACTAACGAGATATGCGGCATGGAGGCTCTTGCGCGGTGGATAGACCCGGAGTACGGCATGTTTCCGCCGGATGCATTCATAGGCGTCTTGGAGAATGCAAAGCTCATACATAAGCTCGACAGCCATATCATACACTGTATCTGTGATGACTATGCCAGATCCATGAAGGAAGACGACAGGATAGTCACGGTGTCCTTTAATCTTTCGCGCCTTGATTTCAAGCTTATGGATGTCCATAGCGTCATAGAGGCAGAGATAAGGGAGCATAAGGTTCCGAGGGATGCGTTCCGTGTCGAGATAACGGAGAGCATGATGGACAGCGACGAGGAGCGCATGCACGAAGCGATAGACCGTTTCTGGGACAGGGGCTTCAGGGTATGGATGGACGATTTCGGCAGCGGTTATTCGTCTCTGAACGTGCTTAAGGACTACCGATTCGACACTCTTAAGATCGACATGGTTTTCCTGCGTGATTTCAATGCGAGATCAAGAGAGATAGTGAAGTCCGTCGTTGATATGTCAAAGCGCATTGGAGTACATACGCTGGCGGAGGGAGTAGAGACAGAGGAGCAGCTTGAGTTCTTAAGAAGCATAGGCTGCGAAAAGGCACAGGGCTACTTCATCGGCAAGCCCATGCCTTATAAGGAGTGCCTTGCATATCTTAAGGAGAAGGGCTACAGACTTGAGTCTCCCGCAAAGCGTCAGTACTACCATGACATCGGTAAGGTGAACGTGCTCAGCGCCACTCCTATGCATTCATTTGATATCGGCGATGATAATAAGGAATATTCGGAGGGGCAGATACCGATTGCTTTCGTCGAGTATTCAGGAGAACAGATATATTATCTTTTTGCGAATGAGAGTTATAAGAGAACGATAAAGGCGCTTGGAGTCGATTCCTTGGATGAAATTGAGGGGGAGTTTAAAAGGGGGGATTCGCCGCTTAGGGAGAAGTTCCTCTCGATGATACATAGAGCCAAGGACTCTGATGAGGTGGTGGGTCTTGATTTCATAAGAGGGAAGAATTACTGCTTCGCTCAAGTCAGGGCGATAGCCGGTTATCCGGGCGGAAATGCGTTCCTCTGCGTATTGCAGAACCTGTCAGAGGACACGCTCATGTCCCGTAACACCTTGCTCTCAGAGCATCTGAGAAGCCTGTGTTCCATATACGAGATGATAACTCTGGTCGATCTGAACACAGGATACTCCGAGACGATTTTTTCCGGCGTGCAGACAAAGCATACGTATAATAAGAGACCTGCCGCAGAGGAGCTTAAGGATTACGCAGAGCAGGAGATATACCCTGAGGACAGGGAGAAATTCGTGCAGTTCACGGATATGACGACTATAGAGAAGCGCATATCAGAAAGCACGACCAGGCATATTTCAGCTCCGTTCAGGACGGTAACGTCCGGCGGCACATATGTGTGGTCTCTGTATTCGTTCTTATTTGACGGAGACAGCAGCGAGCGCAGGATCCTCTCATGCTTCAGAAGACTGTCGCCTGAGGCTGTGGCGAGGCTGCATGGGGATTCGGTTGCGGCAGTTACGGATGCCATTTCTGTCTCTAATGGCAATAAGATCACACCCGAGATACTTTGGAAGAACTTCCGCAATAATTCAGACACGGGATTTTTCTGGAAGGACAAGAATCGCCGCTTCATAGGAGTGAATAAGAAATTCCTTGATTATTACGGCTTTGATTCAGAGGATGAGCTTATAGGCAAGACTGATGAGGACGTAGGATGGCATGTGGATCCGGAACCATACAAGGCTGACGAGGAGCGGGTGCTAGCCGGAGAGGGGCAGACCTATCTCGTGCCAGGAACCTGCATATGCAGGGGTGAGATAAGGAATATACTTGCAAGCAAGATGCCTATTTACGTGGACGGAGAGATAGTAGGGCTCATGGGATATTTTCTTGACGTCACTGACCAGAAGGGGATGGATATAGAGATAAAGCAGCTCATACAGAATGATCAGATGACAGGGACACTTAACTTCCTTGGAATGATGGAAGCCCTGCTTAAGTATCAGGACGGCTATGCCTTTGATCAGGCGGACTTTGCCATGATAATGTTTGACGTCAGTCATTTTCATATTTTCAGTGAGAATTACGGCCATGAGTGGAGCTCGCATCTGCTTAAGGCGGTGTCTTCACGGATACAGGAGGTCGTCGGAGTCAAGGGGATAGCGGGAAGGCTCTATACGGATCACTTCATGGTCGTCAGGCAGCTTGAGAGCAGGAGCGAGGCAGAGGATATTATTTCAAGGGTCGATGACAGTATTGAGGAGATCAGCAGCATTGACGGGGTACCTTGCTCGATCTACCTTTATTCCGCATATACGCTGTTCTCAGAGACAAAGGATCTGCAGGATCTTTTTAAGGAGACGGATGATAAGCTTAAGGAGCTGGAGGGGAAGGGAATACACCGCAAGCCTAAGCTATAGGTTTTGAAATTGCATCGGCAATTTCAAAACCGTATTTCGCAGGATTCGCAAGAATCCTGTCCGAAGGATTTTGACACATGTTTCCTTGACATGTGTCAAAACGCATAGGATATTGATTTTATCGAAAAATCAATATCCGTATCTGACCAGACTCTCACGAAGTGAAAGTCCTAGGAACATGGAAATGGTTAAGATTGAGATTGACAAGATTTTTGGATTGTGGTATAAGTTTAGAAAATTTAATACCGCAATAAACCGTTGATGCGGAGATAACGGCGATTATGCCTAAAGAGAGAGCCTGGCTGCTGGGATCAGGTTAGAAACATGTCGTCAAATGGACCGCTGAGGGCACGGGGGAACGCATAATGCATAGTATCCTGTGACGTCGCAGGCAGACGTTAAAAGCCGGGGATATGATGGTATCCTGCTAAGCGCACGGATAGCTGTATGCAGGCAGTTAGTATTCGTGAATCAAGGTGGCACCGCGGATTTTCTTTTGTATTATTCGTCCTTGACAGAGGTATTTTTCTGTTGAGGACTTTTTTATTTTCTTACAGATAAATCCCTCGATCGCTTGTGGGAAGGCTTTTGCAAAGCCTGTTGTTATTCCGTATGGATAAAAGGAGGTACGGACTATGATCAAGGAAGCAATAGTAAAGATCGTGAACAAGGAGGATCTCACTTATGACGAGGCTTATGCCGTCATGAATGAGATAATGAGCGGTGAGACGAGCCCTACTCAGAATGCGGCGTTTCTTGCGGCTCTGTCCACAAAGAGCGCTAGAGCTGAGACTACCGATGAGATAGCGGGCTGCGCCGCGGCGATGAGAGATCATGCCACGAAGGTCGATACCGGTATGGATATACTGGAGATAGTGGGAACCGGCGGAGATAATGCGGGAAGCTTCAATATCTCTACGACAACGGCTCTAGTTACGGCGGCGGGAGGAATAAAAGTAGCAAAGCACGGAAACCGTGCGGCTTCATCGCTTTGCGGCACGGCAGACTGCCTTGAGGCTCTGGGAGTGAATATAGACCAGAGTCCGGAGAAATGCATAGAGCTTTTGAAGGAAGTTGGCATGTGTTTCTTCTTTGCACAGAAATATCATACATCAATGAAGTATGTCGGGACTATCCGGAAGGAGCTGGGCTTCCGTACTGTCTTTAATATATTAGGTCCCCTTACGAATCCCGGTTCGCCTGCGATGCAGCTTCTGGGCGTGTATGACGGCTATCTTGTGGAGCCTCTGGCACAGGTTCTTGTAAGTCTTGGCATAAAGAGAGGAATGGTCGTATACGGACAGGACAAGCTTGATGAGATATCATTAAGTGCTCCGACCTCTATATGCGAGATCAAGGACGGATGGTTTAAGTCTACTGTCATAAAGCCTGAGGATTTTGGCTTCGCAAGATGCAGTAAGGATGACCTTAAGGGCGGTACCCCTGAAGAGAACGCTAAGATAACTACAGATATCTTAAATGGAGCTAAGGGGCATAAGAGGAATGCAGTGCTTATGAATGCCGGGGCTGCTCTTTATATCGGAGGTAAGGCCGACTCGATGAAGGACGGGGTGAAGCTTGCAGAGGATATCATTGATTCGGGTAAGGCGGCGGAAACCTTGGAGAAGTTTGTGGAAATAAGCAATCGTGCTTAATGAAAGTCAGAGTATCGTCATGTACGGAAGCATTAGGGATTTAAGGATATTTTAAGAAAGCAGATACCGATGAAAGACAAAACTATATTGGATGAGATAGCTGAATACACTAGAGAAAGGATAGCCGGGGCGAAAAGCCGGGTAGCGCCTGATGAAATAAGAAGGCAGGCGCTTTCGATGCCAAAGGGTGACTTTTCCTTTGAGAAAGTCTTGCAGAAGCCGGAACTGTCTTTTATCTGCGAGTGTAAAAAGGCTTCTCCGTCCAAGGGGATCATAGCTGAGGACTTCCCTTATCTTGAAATTGCAAAGGACTATGAGGCCGCCGGAGCCGACTGTATCTCCGTGCTGACCGAGCCGAAATGGTTCTTAGGCAGGGATGAGTATCTTAAGAAGATAACGGAGGGTGTGAAGACTCCGTGTCTTCGTAAGGATTTCACTGTGGACGAATACATGATATATGAGGCAAGACTTCTAGGAGCTTCTGCCGTGCTTCTTATCTGTGCGATACTCTCTAAAGAGCAGATAATGGAATATCTGGATATCTGTGACGAGCTTGGGCTATCAGCTCTTGTGGAAGCGCATGATGAAGGGGAAATCCATATGGCGACAGAGGCGGGAGCACGCATTATAGGCGTGAATAACCGCAACTTAAAGGATTTCTCGGTGGATACGGATAACAGCAGAAGACTTAGGAAAACAATATCTGACGACATCTTATTCGTATCGGAGAGTGGAGTGAAGTCATCAGAGGATGTGGCAAGGCTTAAGGAAATCGGGGCTGATGCGGTGTTAGTTGGTGAAACTCTGATGAGGGCGGAGAATAAGAAGGCTAAGCTTGCGGAATTAAAGAGTATGATATAAGAGATGCAAGGCATTGTAAAGAAAAATATGAAAACAGCAACCGGCATCAGGACTCCGTCTGCAAAAGCAGACACTTCATGCCAAAGCACAAGGATAAAACTATGCGGGATGATGCGCCCGGAGGATATAATTGCCGTGAATAAGCTGAACCCTGACTATATCGGCTTTGTATTTGCTTCATTCAGCAGGAGATACATAACGCTTGATACCGCTAAAAAATTAAAAGCTTCGCTTGCCCCGGAAATCAAGGCGGTAGGTGTTTTCGTAGACGAGAAGCTGGAGACAGTAACTGACCTTGCTAACAGCGGAATAATTGATATGATACAGCTTCACGGCAAGGAGGACGAGACTTATATCAATACGCTTAGAACCCTTGCGGATAATCCTGTAATAAAGGCTTTTCGGATAGGTTCCGATGAGGATGTGAGAGAGGCAGAGAGAAGCTCAGCGGATTATATCCTGCTTGATTCGGGAACCGGCACGGGGAATAAATTTGATTGGGGATTGCTCAAAAATATCAAACGTCCTTATTTCCTTGCGGGAGGGCTGAATCCTGAGAATGTAACAGAGGCAGTAGAGACGCTTCGCCCCTTTGCTGTCGATGTAAGCTCCGGCATAGAGACAGACGGAGTAAAGGACGAGCAAAGGATGACCGATTTTGTAAATAAGGTAAGGACATTATCAAAATCGTATAAGAAACAATAATAATATTAATATAATATAATATGCAATCAACAGAAAGGAAGACTGATGACTAACCCAAATGGAAGATTCGGCGTGCATGGTGGGCAGTACATACCGGAGACGCTAATGAATGCCGTGATAGAGCTTGAAGAAGCCTACAATCATTATAAGGATGATCCTGATTTTAACAGGGAGCTTACGAAGCTTTTTAATGAATATGCGGGCAGACCATCGAGGCTTTATTATGCGGAAAAGATGACTAAGGATCTCGGAGGGGCGAAGATTTACCTAAAGCGTGAGGACTTGAATCATACCGGTGCGCATAAGATTAATAATGTCTTGGGACAGGCGCTTCTTGCGAAGAAGATGGGGAAGACGAGGCTTATCGCAGAGACAGGGGCGGGGCAGCACGGTGTAGCCACGGCTACGGCTGCGGCGCTAATGGGCATGGAATGTGTCGTCTTCATGGGAGAGGAAGATACTGTAAGACAGGCGCTTAACGTATACAGGATGAAGCTTCTCGGAGCGGAAGTCATTCCTGTAAAGTCAGGAACGGCTACGCTTAAGGACGCTGTATCGGAGGCTATGAGAGAATGGACGTCGAGGATAAGCGACACGCATTATTGTCTGGGCTCCGTGATGGGACCACACCCTTTCCCTACGATAGTGAGGGATTTCCAAGCCGTCATATCAAAGGAAATAAAAGAGCAGATGATGGAAGCTGAAGGCAGGCTTCCCGATGCCGTGCTTGCATGTGTGGGCGGCGGTTCTAATGCCATAGGAAGCTTTTATAATTTCATAGAGGATAAGGGAGTACGGCTTATCGGCTGCGAGGCTGCGGGCAGGGGAGTTGATACCTTTGAAACTGCGGCGACCATAGCGACGGGAAGGCTCGGCATCTTCCACGGAATGAAGTCTTATTTCTGTCAGGACGAATACGGACAGATAGCTCCTGTATACTCGATATCGGCGGGGCTTGATTATCCTGGTATTGGACCGGAGCATGCTTATCTGCATGATACAGGCAGGGCGGAATATGTGCCGGTGACGGATGAGGAAGCGGTGCAGGCTTTTGAGTACATGGCAAAGACAGAGGGGATAATACCTGCGATAGAGTCGGCTCATGCAGTCGCCCATGCGATGAAGATAGCGCCTGATATGAAAGATCAGATAATAGTAATAACGATATCAGGCAGAGGTGACAAGGACTGCGCGGCAATAGCCCGCTATAGGGGGGAGGACATACATGAGTAATATAAGCAAAGCCTTCGCAGACGGCAAGGCATTCATTCCTTTCATAACCTGCGGAGATCCTGACCTTGAGACAAGCAAGGCTTGCGTTAAGGAGATGGTAAGAAACGGAGCGGATCTTATAGAGCTTGGCATACCCTTTTCCGATCCAACGGCGGAGGGACCTGTAATACAGGAAGCGAACGTAAGGGCACTGAATGGCGGAGTAACGACCGATAAGATATTTGATATGGTGCGTGAGCTAAGGAGGGAAATCAAGACGCCGATGGTATTCATGACCTATGCGAATGTCGTTTATTCCTATGGCTCTGAGAAGTTCATTTCTTCCTGTGAAGATATTGGTATGGACGGCCTGGTCTTGCCTGATCTGCCGTTTGAGGAAAAGGATGAGTTTCTTGGTACATGTCATAAGCATGAAGTTGACCTTATTTCTCTTATAGCTCCTACATCGGAGAACAGGATAGCGATGATAGCGAAGGAGGCGGAGGGCTTTATTTATCTGGTTTCAAGCCTTGGTGTTACGGGAATGAGAAGTGAGATTACGACTGACCTAAAATCTATAGTCAAGGTAATAAGAGAGAATACTGATAAGCCCTGCGCAATAGGCTTCGGTATCTCAAAGCCTGAACAGGCAAAGGCGATGGCGGAAATATCCGACGGAGCTATAGTCGGATCGGCGATAATAAAGCTTCTCGAAAAGCACGGCAAGGATGCGCCCAAATATGTGGGAGAATATGTGAAAGAGATGAAAGAGGCAGTGGAGGGATAGTTATTAACGAAGATAATTAGGAGCCTAGTACCGTCCACGAACGCAAGGCGTGAGTGGGTAACGGTACTGGCATCCGGACGGTGTAAGTCAGATAATAAACTAGCGTTATTAGAGGAGAATAAGACGAAAACTATTGTAAATAAATGAAGTGTGCATATAAATAGCATTATATGTTATAATTTCATTTATTTTATATTTAAGAGGTTTTCATGGAAGAGAATAAGGAAAAGAAGAGACACGCAAAGAAGAAAAGCTTTCGGGGAAAGAATAATGACAGGCATAGGGAGCGGGATGAGCTGAGAGAAGGCATAAGCTTTGGTGAGCCTGAGGCAGAGGATAAGCCCGTTAGAAACAGACGGGGAAAGCAGGGGAAGCCTGACAGGCGCAAGATGAATGAGAGGAAGAGCAGGCAGGATGAAAAGAAGGCGCCAGCAAAGAAGGAGCCTTTCGATGATGTGGAAGATCGGAATCCTAAACTCAGAAGGGAGGCGGAAGAGCCTGTATTCGAGTTTACATGGGCAGATGCATGGGGGCTTTACGGTACGGGGTATCATGTCGTCATAAAGGACAGTCAGGATAAGCTTTACCTTTCATGGTCGGTGGATCTATCATACGGTGAGATGAAGCTGGGTCAGAGGCTTACGGAGTTCCTTGATGATATGAAGAAATGTGGCATAGGCTCGTGGGATGGCAAGAAATATACGAAGCCGGGTATATTTGACGGTGACACGTGGTCCATTAAGGCAAACAGCCTTATTCTTAAGGTGGAGGCGCAGGGGACTAACGAGTATCCGCCGGAATGGAAGCAGCTTTTACAATGCCTGCATGAAAAATGGACAATTCCCGTCTCTAAGAGAGAGCAGTGGGAATGAAGCAAGGCTATAATACAAAGTTTTTAATGCAACGAAGCCTTTTGTGGTGTATAATAGTAAACGGGGTCGCACTCAGCGAGGATGTGCGCGGGATTCCAATATTTTAAGGAGAGGTATAGGACATGCTAGCTACTTTGATACCACTTTTTGACAAGAACATGATGACGTGCGCTTATTCGGTGTTCGCACAGAAGGAGAACTTCCTTATCACACCGTCTGCAGCGGGCTCTGCGAGATTTGACGGAGCAGGCTATGTCACGGGACTTGACATTGTTGATTCCACAGGCATAGATACCCTGTCGGGAAGCCGTGAGGTCTTCATAGAGGTGAATGACATATCTATATTCGCAGACCTTGATTCACAATGCAGCGCACCGCATGATAAGCTCGTGCTCTTAATGGGACCTGAAGTAGTGCCTCAGGAGAATTTCGTAAGAAGGCTCGCACAGCTTAAAAATGATGGCTACAAGCTTGCCATAAGGAATCTTGCGATAGATAAGTTCGAGGATTACAGGGTGATACTTAAGCTTATGGATTACATATTCCTCGATCATAAGAAGATAAAGATACAGGTAGCGAGGGTTTATTTCCAGACACAGTTCCCTAACCTTAAGCTCGTTGGCGTTAATGTGGACTCTCAGGAGGACTATGATAAGCTTACGGCTGACGGCGGCTACAGTTTATACGAGGGTGATTTTTTCAGGCTTCCCAAGACATCGGGAGACAGGGAGCTCGCACCTTTGAAGATGAACTACTTAGAGCTTCTTAATATAGTTAATGATATAGACTTCGATCTTACCAAGGCGGCTGACATCATACAGAACGATGCGGCTCTTGTCGTCTCGCTTCTTGAGATAGTTAATCACATGGCTATGAACTCGGAGATCACGTCGGTGCGCCACGCCGCTGCCATGCTTGGTCAGAAGGAGCTTAAGAAATGGATTAATACGGCGGTCACGAAGGAACTCTGTGCGGATAAGCCTTCGGAGATAACCCGTATATCAATGCTTAGGGCTAAGTTCGCTGAGAACCTTGCAGAGATATTCGGAGTAGGCGGGCTTTCGCAGGAGCTTTTCCTTACCGGCATGTTCTCAGTAATAGACCTTATGCTTGATAAGACCATGGAGGAGGCTCTTTCAATGGTCAAGATATCAAAGGCCATAGATGAAGCGCTGCTTCACAGGAAGGGTGACTTGGGCGAGGTGCTTTCCTTTATAGAGGAGTATGAGACTGCGTCATGGCAGGAGGTTTCGAGGCAGATGGTGCTCAAGAATATAGACATGGACACCGTATATAAGGCATACCTTGATTCACTGAGTTGGTTCAAGGAGCTTCTGTCGGTCGGATAAAAAAAATACTTGCAAAAGGTGTATTGGTCTGTTAATATACCTTTTGTGCGGCTCGTTGGTCAAGCGGTTAAGACGCCGCCCTCTCACGGCGGAAACAGCGGTTCGATTCCGCTACGAGCTATCGAAGCCTCGAAGATGAGTTGCATCTTCGGGGCTTTTTGTTTTTAAGAGGAAATTAATCAGGAGGAGAGATCATGTACGGAACATTCTGGGCTTTGGTGCCGCCGATAGTCGCTATCGTGCTGGCGCTTATCACTAAGGAGGTTTACAGCTCCTTATTCATCGGTATCATAGTCGGAGGGCTTTTTTACTCGGGCTTTAATTTCGAGGGAACGATGAATCACATCTTCAGCGACGGGCTTATTGCCTCGCTGTCGGATGCCTATAACGTAGGTATCATCATTTTCCTTGTTTTCCTGGGAGTGATAGTAGCTCTTATGAATAAGGCCGGAGGCTCTGCGGCATTCGGTAACTGGGCGGCGACGCATATAAAGACGAGGGTAGGGGCGCAGCTTGCGACTGTGCTTCTAGGCTGCCTTATCTTCATAGACGATTATTTTAACTGTCTTACGGTAGGTTCTGTCATGCGTCCCGTGACTGACAGGCATAAGGTGTCGAGGGCAAAGCTTGCGTATCTTATAGACGCTACGGCAGCGCCTGTATGTATCATAGCGCCTATATCTTCGTGGGCGGCTGCTGTTTCTGCTTTTGCCCCGGAGGGAACTAACGGCCTTATGCTTTTTGTAAGGGCTATTCCCTATAATTATTACGCATTGCTTACCATAGTGATGATGGTCGGGCTTACGATAGCCAAGGTCGAATACGGGCCTATGGCAAAGCACGAGGAGAATGCGAAGAACGGAGATTTATTTACCGTAGGCAGCGTGCAGGGAGCAGAAGATGACAAGCCTTCCGGAAACGGCAAGGTCGTAGACCTCGTACTTCCGGTGCTGGTTCTTATAGTTGCCTGCATCATTGGCATGATATATTCGGGCGGATTCTTTGCGGGAGAGACCTTCATAGACGCTTTTGCTAATTCAGACGCATCGGTAGGACTTGTACTTGGCTCCTTCTGTGCTCTGGTGCTTACGATAGTCTTTTATGTGGCAAGGAAGGCACTCCCTTTTAAGGAATGCATGGGCTGCATCACTGAAGGCTTCAAGGCGATGGTTCCCGCTATATGCATACTTGCTCTTGCATGGACGCTAAAGGGGATGACTGATTCCTTAGGCGCTAAGGAGTTCGTGGCAGGCATAGTAGAGAATACTGCCGGTTCGCTCCTTAACTTCCTGCCTGCGATAGTGTTCCTCATTGCCTGCTTTCTTGCTTTCGCGACGGGTACATCATGGGGAACTTTCGGCATACTTATACCTATATGCCTGCATGCTTTTCCTTTAGAGAGCGGAAACCCGCTTGCTATAATCTGCGTGTCGGCATGCATGGCGGGGGCTGTATGCGGAGATCACTGCTCACCCATATCAGATACCACTATAATGTCCAGTGCGGGAGCGCAGTGTGATCATCTTGCGCATGTTTCCACGCAGCTTCCTTATGCGATAACTGCCGCCGTCGTATCTTTCATTACGTATATAATAGCCGGCTTTGTGGGCAATGCGGCGGTATCGCTCATAGTCGGGATCGTGGCTATGGCCGCAACCTTATTCATCGTAAGATACGTGACTAAGCCGGAAGCAGAGGCTTTGCAATCCGATAAAGGTTGACAGGATAAGGCTTGTGTGCTATCTTTATCAGCGTAGTTTGAAGGTGGGCTTAAAAAGCCCACCTTTAATATTGATGTAGGAGCATTGTTTTGACAGGGAGACAGGACGCGGACAGGATAGCAGAGAGGTTTGAGACGCTTATTCTGCCTGTGCTTGAAAAGAATAAATACGGACTGATAAAGACGGAGTATGTGTCAGAGTCCGGGAATTGGTTCTTAAGGGCTTATATAGTGCGTGATGACGGGGCTGACATCGGGATAAACGATTGTGCGCTCGTGTCAAGGATCGTCAGCAAGAAGCTTGATAAGGATGATTTCATAGATGATGAATACACGCTGGAGATCTGCTCCAAGGGCTTCATGGAGGAGCCGCAGACTGAGCCTGATGAGGACGCAGAAGATAATGAGCCCGTGTAGGGGATATTAGAGAGCGTCAGATATGCGGAAGCAAGATAGCACACTACAGAAAGTGACAGGAACAATAAAAGTTTTTTAGGAGCATGATACCGTTAGCACCCGTACTTTGGGCGGTTACGGTATCAGCTGCGAACGGACACAGTCAGATAATAAGCTGAATTTATTAGAGGAGGAAGCAAGGAAATGAACAGTGAATTGGTCGAAGCTATAGACATGCTCGAGCGAGAGAAGGAGATAAGCCGCGACACTCTTTTCGAGGCGATAGAGAATTCCCTTCTGATAGCATGCAGACAGAAGTTCGGCAAGGCTGACAATATCCATATCAGCATGGATCACGAGACATGCGAGTATGAGGTATACGCAGAGAAGAACGTGGTCGAGGAAATAGAGGACGAAAGTCTTGAAATAACGCTTGATGCTGCTAAGGAGATAGATCCTGAGGCTGAGCTTGGCGGGACGGTTCGCATTAACATAGATTCAAAGGAGTTCGGACGCATAGCCACGCAAAACGCTAAGAACGCCATATTGCAGAAGATCAAGGAAGAAGAGAGAAATTCCGTCTATGACAGGTTCTCGTCACAGGTAAGGGAAGTTGTGACAGGAATCGTGCAGAGAGTCGGCGGAAGGAGCATCAGCGTGAATCTCGGCAAGGCCGATGCGATACTTACGGAGAGCGAGCAGGTGCGCGGAGAGATACTAAGACCTACAGACAGGATAAAGGTCTATATTCTTGATGTCCGCAATACTCCGAAGGGACCCCGTATCACGGTAAGCCGCACGCACCCGGAGCTTGTGAAGAAGCTTTTCGAGGCGGAGGTTTCAGAGGTCAGGGATGGCACCGTAGAGATAAGGAGTATCTCGAGAGAGGCAGGCAGCAGGACTAAGATAGCCGTATATAGCAATGATCCCGACGTGGACGCCGTGGGAGCCTGTGTCGGCATGAACGGAAACAGGGTAAACGCCGTGGTATCGGAGCTTGGCGGAGAGAAGATAGACATCGTTAACTGGGACGATAACCCGGCGTTATTCATCGAAAACGCTCTCTCGCCGTCACAGGTCGTATCGGTCATAGTCGATCCCGATGAGAAGACGGCGAAGGTGGTGGTACCTGATTACCAGCTTTCGCTTGCCATAGGTAAGGAGGGACAGAATGCAAGGCTTGCTGCAAGGCTTACGGGCTATAAGATAGACATCAAGTCCGAGACTCAGGCTAAGGATGCTCACGGATTCCGCATGGAGGACTACCTCACGGATGAATATGATGACGAGGAAGAAGGATACGATGGTGAGTATGCCGAAGATGAGTATGCAGAAGATGGTGAGTACGCAGAGGAAGGATTTGCTGAAGAGAGCGAAGATATGACAGATTCCGGAACAGATGCAGATGCGGCGGAAGCTTCTGAGGAGGCAGAGGCTGCGCCGTCAGAAGATGATGATCAGGCGGAGGCTGCCCCGGAGGGAGAATGACCGACAGGATAATACAGACCTTGTCGCTTGCGAAAAAGGCAGGCATGGTGTCGTCCGGCGAGTCAGCGGTGCTGTCCGATATAAGGGGCTTTAAGTCGTATCTGGTGCTTATAGCTAAGGACGCATCAGGCGGGACAAAGAAGAAGATCATTGATAAGTGTGCTTTTTACGAGGTGCCTTATTACATATACGGGACGAAGGAAAGCATGGCGCATGCGATAGGAAAGGAAATGAGATCTTTCGTGTCGGTGAATGACAGTAATTTTGCAGAGAAAATAATTTCCAGACTGGAGGAATCGGATAGGAATGGCAAGTAATAAAAGAGTGTACGATATCACCAGAGAACTTACGGCAGAGGGCGTTACGGTAAAGAATAAGGACGTCATAGCTTTTCTGGAAGCATCAGGCATAGAGGGGAAGACTTCCTCGTCTGCGGTGGATGCCGAGACTGAGGGTAAAATCAGGGCGCATTTTTCAAAAGATGCGAAGCCTGAAGAGCCTAAGACCCAGGCTGCTAAAGAAAAGCCTGAAAAGCAGGAGAAGCCATCGACGGAAATGCAGGATAAGAAAGCGGCAGAGAAGCAGCCGACGGATAAACCGGTAAAACAGGCCGTCGCATCAGGGGATAGCAAGGCCAAGGATAAGCCGATGCCTGAAAAGAAGCCTCAGCCGGCACAGAAGACGCAGGCGGCATCGGGCACCAGCGCAGAGCCTCCTAAGAAAAAGAAGCGCATCATATTCACTGTTAATAACAGCAATGACAGATACGGCGGAGGAAGGCAGTCAGGGAATATAAGCTCCGGTCGTATACAGGGACCCGGAGGCATGCGGTCTAACATAGTAAGACCCAGCGTGAAGCCTTCGCCAACGCCTACCGCTAATATAATAAGACCGGGCGACCAGCAGAACAAAAAGAAATTCGTACACAAGGACGATCAGCAGAGCTCTGTCACGCCTGTAACGAAGCCGGAGACAAAGGAAGCAGGAGTACCCGTAAAGGAGACCGGTCCTAAACAGGAAGCTCCTCAGAAGACTCTGCCTCAGGGCGGAGCGCAGGTACAAGGGGCACAGGATACTTCCGCACAGAGAGCGACATCACAGCCTGCGCCCGCAAGGAGCGCATCGTCACAGGGCGGTGCTGTACAGGATAGGCAGGACAGAAGGACAGGAGGAGCGAATGAAAGGGTTAACTCGAACCGTCAGGATGGCAGGCAGGGTACTTACGGTGCTGGCAGGGCTGATAGGATTAGTACAGGTAATAACAGAGGCCCGCAGGGCGTCAGAGGGCAGGGTGCTAAAGCCCCAGCTTTCGGAAGGGATAACCGCTTTGAAGCAGCTCCCGCACCGGAAAAAGGCGGCAGCAGGAGAAAGCAGGGCGACGTAAAGCGTAAGAAGGAAGAGGCTTACAGGAAGGATGAGGAGAGGGAGAACAAGAAGTTCAACCCTCATGGCTTCAAGAAGCCCCAGCCTGTAGCAAAGCCTGCGGAGGAGGAGATAAAGGTTATAACGATCCCCGATACCCTTACGATAAAGGAGCTTGCGGACCACATGAAGATGCAGCCGTCCGCTATAATAAAGAAGCTCTTCTTATCGGGGCAGGTCGTGACTGTGAATTCCGAGCTATCCTACGAGGAGGCGGAGAATATAGCAGCGGACTATGACATACTCTGCGAGCAGGAGAAGACAGTGGACGTTATAGCGGAGCTTCTTAAGGAGGATCCTGAGGACGAGGCAAGGATGGATAAGAGACCACCCGTAGTCTGCGTCATGGGACACGTAGATCATGGTAAGACCTCGCTCCTTGATTACATAAGGAAGGCGCACGTGACAGATAAGGAAGCAGGAGGCATCACACAGGCTATAGGAGCGTACACCGTTAATATAGACGGAAGGCAGATCACGTTCCTCGACACGCCCGGACATGAGGCTTTTACCGCCATGCGTATGAGGGGCGCGAATGCGACCGACATAGTGATCCTTGTCGTAGCGGCGGACGACGGCGTGATGCCGCAGACCGTAGAGGCTATAAACCACGCCAAGGCAGCGGGGGTTGAGATCATAGTCGCCGTGAACAAGATAGATAAGCCGAGTGCCAATGTCGACAGGGTAAAGCAGGAGCTTTCTGAATACGAGCTTATATCCGAGGACTGGGGCGGATCTACTACCTTCGTGCCGGTGTCAGCCAAGTCGGGACAGGGCATAGACGACCTGCTTGAGATGATCTTATTGCAGGCGGACGTCATGGAGCTTAAGGCTAACTCCCACAGGCAGGCGAGAGGCATGGTCATTGAGGCGGAGCTTGATAAGGGAAGAGGCGCTGTCGCAACGGTGCTTGTGCAGAAGGGAACTCTCCATGTAGGGGACTTCGTAGCCTGCGGCATGAGTCACGGCAGGGTCAGGGCGATGATAGACGATAAGGGAAAGAGGGTCAAGGAAGCAGGGCCTTCTATGCCCGTCGAGATATTGGGACTTGACGAGGTGCCGGAGGCGGGCGAGATCTTCGTGTCGCCTGATACGGAGAAGGAGGCGCAGGAGTTCGCTAAGACATACAACGAGCAGCACAAGAAGGAACTTCTGTCAGAGACCAGGAAGAAGTCAGTTAGCCTTGACGACATCTATGATCAGATAAAGGAAGGCGACCTGAAGGAGTTCAACATCATAATAAAGGCGGACGTGCAGGGTTCAGTCGAGGCACTGAAGACCTCGCTGCTTAAGCTTTCAAACGATGAGATAGCTGTAAAGGTGATCCACGGAGGAGTCGGAGCGATAAGCGAGTCGGACGTGGTGCTTGCTTCAGCGTCTAACGCCATAATCATAGGCTTCAACGTAAGACCTGATAACACGGCGAAGCAGATAGCGGAGACCGAGAGCGTTGACATACATCTCTACAAGGTCATCTATCAGGCGATAGAGGACGTGGAGGCAGCGATGAAGGGCATGCTTGGGCCGGTCTTCGAGGAAAAGACGATAGGACACGGAGAGATAAGGCAGGTATTCAAGGCATCCGGCATCGGAAAGATCGCAGGCTCATATGTGACGGACGGCATAGTAGAGAAAGGCTGCACGGTCAAGGTGACAAGAGGGGACGAGGTTTTATTCGACGGACCGCTTGCATCTTTGAAGCGCTTCAAGGACGACGTGAAGGAAGTCAAGGAAGGCTACGAGTGCGGTCTTGTATTCGACGGCTTTGATGATGTGGAAGAGGGCGACCTGCTCGAATTCCATAAGCAGGTAGAAGTTGAAAGAGAGTAAAAGTGAGAAAGAACAGCACTAAGAATAACAGAATAAACGCAGAGGTGCAGAGGGCGTTATCCGCTATCATCCGTACGGTGAAGGACCCACGGGTTGACCCTATGCTGAGCGTGATGGACGCTATAGTAGCCCCTGACTTAAAGACCTGCAAGGTATACGTGTCGGTGCTCTCAGATGATGGCGAGGAGACTATCAAGGGGCTTAGGAGCGCCGAGGGCTATATAAGGCACGAGCTTGCAAGAGAGGTGAACCTAAGGAATACTCCCGAGCTTACTTTTATACTTGATAACTCCATAAGCTACGGAGCCGAGATGTCAAAGCGCATAGATGAAGTCATGGCTTTAGATGAGAAGGCAAAGAGAGCAAGGGGAGAAAGTACTGAAGACTAAATAATAAACTGAAAGGGGCGGTCAGCCACATCAGAACCTGCCAAAGGTATAACATAAAATATGCTTGATCTTAATAAATTATGCGAAGACAAACAGACCATCGCGATAAGCTCGCACATAAGGCCGGACGGAGATGCTTTCGGCTCGTCGCTCGGGCTTTACGCATATCTTAAAAAGAAATATCCCGATAAGAAGATAGACGTCTTCATGGTAGACCCTAATCCGTTATTTTCTTTTCTTCCGGGCTATGACGACATAAAGACCTCGCCGTCAGAGGAGGCATACGATCTTTTTATTGCCCTTGATTTCGGGGATAAGGAGAGGCTCGGTAATAATAAGGTGCTTATCGATAATGCGAAGGATGTGGCGTGCGTAGACCATCACCTTGAGTACAAGGGCATAGCTCCGGAGGCTAATTCTTATGTTCTTCCTGACGCAAGCTCTACGGCAGAGCTTGTATATGACCTTGTCGGTAAGGATAATATTGACGACGACAGCGCTATATGCATCTACACCGGTATTGTCTGCGATACGGGTGTATTCCAGTATTCAAATACTTCGCAGAAGACTATGGAGACAGCGGGGTATCTTATGACCTTTAACTTCGACCATTCAAAGGTGGTCGCAGAGGCTTTCTATGAGAAGACCTACCGCCAGACATTGCTTCTCGGAAGGTCGCTCTTGGAGAGCATACTTTTGATGGACGGCAAGGTGATAGTCTCCGTCATAACGCAGAGAACGCTTAAATTCTACAATGCTTCATCCAAGGATCTAGAGGGGATAGTCAGCCAGATGAAGCATACCAAGGGCGTAGACGTGGCTATCTTCATGCATGAGACCGTGACCGGTGAATTCAAGGTTTCGCTTAGGTCCAATGA
This sequence comes from Lachnospiraceae bacterium, assembly GCA_017455525.1. GTDB lineage: Bacteria > Bacillota > Clostridia > Lachnospirales > Lachnospiraceae > NK4A144. The sequence continues at coordinate 81,125 of JAFTAP010000060.1, read as the reverse complement.
GAATATAAATGTCGCAGTCATCGCAGCGAAGCTTGGAGGCGGCGGACATGAGAGGGCAGCGGGGCTTACTATGTCGGGAAGTTCCTATGACGTTATAAATAATGTCACGGCGGAGATAGAAAAGCAGTATAACGAAGCAGAAGAGGAGAGCGGGTAGCGGGCTTAAGACAGCACGGTTTAAGAAAGACATAATAAGCGGCGTCCTGCCTGTCATGAAGGAGCAGGGCTATACTTCAAGTGATGTGGTAGTGAAGCTTCGCGGCATGCTACATGTGAAGAAGATAGGACATACCGGTACGCTCGATCCTGACGCCACGGGAGTGCTTCCTATCTGCATCGGCAAGGCTACGAAGATAGCAAGCGAGCTTACGGATACGGATAAGGCGTACAGATGCGTGATGAGACTCGGTGTCACGACTGATACCGAGGACATGACAGGGGAAGTCTTAAGCACATCTGACTGCGAGGGGATAACCGGGACGCAGGTCAGAGAGGCGATCACTTCCTTTATCGGGGAGTACGACCAGATCCCGCCTATGTACTCAGCAAAGAAGATTAATGGAAAAAAGCTTTACGAGCTTGCAAGAGAGGGCATAGAGATAGAGCGTAAGCCTAGCCGCATTAATATTATCTCGATAAGCAATATAAACGTTGATATTTCAGGAGATATAAAGCGTGCAGAATTCAGCGTGGAGTGCAGTAAGGGGACTTATATCAGATCTCTTTGCAGGGACATAGGGGCGAAGCTTGGATGCGGAGCTGCCATGGAAAGCCTGGTAAGGATAAAAGCATGCGGCATAGATATAGATAAATGCCTTACGCTTTCAGAGATAGAGAAGATCGTGCCGGAGGGCGGGGATCTGGGGGGAAATATAATCCCCATAGACCGCTTCTTCATGAAGTATCCTCCCATAAGGGTCATGGGAAGGGATGAGAAGCTTGTGAGATCCGGCAATAAATTCAGGTGCGAGGGCAAGGCCCCGGGAAGGTACAGGGTTTATCTGAGGGATCTTACCTTCGCTGCCCTGTATGATGTGAATAAAAAAGGTGAGGCAAGGCTTTGCAGGTTGTTTCTGGGATAGCTGATGGAATTAGCACTGCCGTAGCTATAGGGAAGTTTGACGGCATGCATCTGGGGCATGAGAAGCTCCTTAAAGAAATAAAAGCATACAGGAGCGAGGGGCTTTATTCTCTTGTGTTCACCTTTGAGAAGCCGGTTGCGGATTTCTTCACGGGAGATCAAAGCGGAGTGCTGACTACGAATGATGAGAAGCTTGCGCTTCTTGAAGAAGCGGGCATAGATTATGTGTATATGATGCCCGTGAATAAGGACACGGTATCTTATGAGCCTGAAGCCTTTGTGAGAGAGATGCTGATATCAAGGCTTCATGCGAGAGTCATAGCTGCTGGAGCGGATTTATCCTTCGGTGATAAGGGAGCGGGTGACATGGAGCTTCTTAAGAGACTGTCCGATGCCGGGAGTGCGAAAAACCGTTTTAAGGCGGTTCAGATAGATAAGGTAATGTATGAGGGCGAGGAGATAAGCTCGACTCTCGTGCGGGATGCGGTATCTATTGGCAATATGGAAAGAGCCGGGGCGATGCTTGGCAGGCCTTATTTCTTACATGGCGAAGTCGTGCATGGAAGGAAGCTCGGTCGGACGATAGGCATACCTACGGCGAATCTGATACCTGATGCAGATAAACTTATGCCGCCTTTCGGAGTCTATCATTCGAGGATAAGGCTTGATGACGGCAGGAGCTTTAAGGGCATCACGAATATAGGAGTGAAGCCTACGATTAAGGATGACAAGGCAGTCACAGCGGAGACGCATATATTTGATTTTGACGAGGACATATACGGCAGGAAGATACAGGTTTCGCTTTGTCACTTTGAAAGACGCGAGATGAAGTTTGAAGGCATGGATGAGCTGATAAAACAGATGGAAGAAGATATACGGAGGGCATTATGAACGCTGCCATAGTTCTCCAGATGATGGGCGGTTTAGGGCTTTTTCTCTACGGCATGAAGGTCATGAGCGACAGCATAGAGAATGCGGCCGGAGCGCAGTTGAGGGGGATCTTAGAACGCATAACGAATAATCGGGTCATGGGGATGCTCGTTGGAATCTTATTCACGGCTGCGATACAGTCTTCAAGCGCCTGTACGGTCATGGTCGTGTCTTTCGTGAATTCAGGTCTAATGAACCTGTATCAGGCGGCGGGCGTCATCTTCGGAGCGAATATAGGTACTACCGTGACCTCGCAGCTCGTGTCCTTCAACCTTTCCGAGTATGCGCCGGTTTTCCTGCTGATCGGCATCCTTATAGTCATGTTCTCAAAGAATACTAAGATAAAAAAATGGGCAATGGTCCTCGTGGGCTTCGGCGTGCTCTTCTTAGGGCTTTCAACTATGTCAGACTCCATGGCGGGGATAAAGGATGACCCTAAGGTCATGGCGGTGCTTGGTTCGCTGCAGAGTCCGCTTCTTTCCATAGTGGTAGGGGCTTTGCTTACTGCGATAATAGAGAGCTCATCTGTAACGGTATCAATAATCCTGCTTCTTTGCAAGGGCGGTCTCATGGACATACATATCTGCCTTTTCATGATACTCGGATGCAACATCGGAGCCTGCGCTCCGGCTCTTCTGACAGGCTCGCAGGGTAAGAAGGACGCAAAAAGGGCGGCTCTCATTCACTTATATTTCAATATAATCGGAACGATAATAATGTATGTGATACTGATTTTTGCGGAAGATCCCATAATATCTATGCTCGAGGTCATAAGCGGAGGGGATCCGGGACGTGAGATAGCAAATGCGCATACGATATTCAAGATATTCCAGGTGGCTATCCTGCTTCCCTTCTCGACGCCGATAGTCAAGCTGACTTATCTTACCGTTAGAGGCGAGGATGAGGATGCGGGCTACAGGGCGCAGTACACCCTGCAGTATATCGGGGAGAAGGTCGTATTCTCGCCTGCTACTGCGGTCGTCGATGCGATAAGGGAGTTAGAGCGTATGGGAAGCCTTGCTTATGAGAATATAAACCGGGCGATGAATGCATTGATCACGCTTGATGAGGAAGATATAGAGGAGGTTTACGAGGTTGAGAAGAATATAAACTTCCTTAATCATTCTATAGTAAATTATCTGGTCAAGGTCGGACAGATGAACCTTCCCGTGGATGACAGACGGCAGATCGGTGCGCTTTTCCATGTGGCGAATGATATAGAGAGGATAGGAGACCATGCGGAGAATGTCGCTGACGCCGCAAGGCAGAGGGAAGAGAGGGGAGTAGGCTTCTCAAAGGATGCGCAGAGGGAGATGGGAGAGCTTTTAGGCATGGTTAATGAGACCGTGCAGTATGCTATGGACTGCTTTGCGGGGAACGGGAACGTGGATGAGAAGATAAAGCTTGTAACGGAGCTTGAGGATAAGATCGATGAGAAGGAGCGGGAGCTTCAGAACAGGCATGTGGAGAGATTAGAGAAGAATGAGTGCACGCCGGAGGCGGGGATGCTTTTTTCTGATGTCATCTCCGGGCTTGAGAGGGTGGCGGATCATGCGACGAATATTGCTTATGCGATAAGGGATTCGGAGCAGGAGGATATGAGCGTTACGCAGGCGGCTGTGAGGGCGTAAATTTATCCCGGCGGCGCATGGGGTGTAATATATTTTTCTACAGACCCGCTATGTCCTATCCGAACTAAGCACCACGCATTACTAGGCTCAAAGAAAATTGTCGATAAATCTCCAATTTCCTTTTCACCAAGTAATTGCGGGCGCTGGATTTCGTCTAGGACATGAACAGCTCCAAATGTCTGTATAAAAACATATTACACCCCATGCACCTAACACTGTAAAAACCGCACATGCATAAAACTGTGGGCAACCATGACAATGAATGATAATATTTTTTTGATAAAAATTAAATGTTCCATTGTTCTGCTTTTTGCAATGTGTTTTTTTGTTGTGCCTGCGTATGCTGCGACGACGGGGGAGCTTTATACGGCGGGGGCTACCAGAGTTATGGAGACGGGGAAGATGGAGACCGTCTCGGCTGATAAGATACTGACAAGCACGGCGGGGTCGGGGAATTTAGAGTCTGCTTATAAGGCGTCCTTAAATGTACAGAAGGAAGAGGTCATCGCGGGGTATACTAATCTGGGTATCGCTAATGTTACGGATCACCTGAATGTCAGGAAGGAAGCTAGTGAGGATGCGGAGCTTGTGGGTAAGATGACGAAGAATGCCGCCTGCGAGATACAGGAGATAGACGGACCTTGGGCGCACATCAAGTCGGGGAAGGTCGAGGGATACGTCAGCACGGAGTTCTTGCTTACGGGCGAGGAGGCGAAGACCAGGGCTATGCAGGTTATGAGGCTTGTGGCTACGGTCAATACTACGACCTTATTCGTCAGGGAGCAGCCTAATACTAACTCTACCATCATCACGATGGTTCCGATAGAGGAGAAGCTTGATATTACCGAGGGGAAGGAGGACGACCCTTGGGTTAAGATACAGATAGATGAGGATGAGGGGTATGTAAGCGCCGAGTATGTGAACATCTCGGAGGAGCTTGACAAGGCTATGACGCTTACGGAGCTTCGCTATGGCGAGGGCGTGTCGGATGTCAGAGTCTCGCTTGTTAACTATGCCATGAAGTTCATAGGTAATCCTTATGTCTGGGGCGGGACGAGCCTTACCAAGGGCTGCGATTGTTCGGGCTATGTGCAGGCTATATTCAGGAAGTACGGATATTCGCTGCCTAGGACTTCGAGAGAGCAGGCAAGGGTAGGAAGTAAGGTTTCATTGTCCAATGCCAAGCCGGGAGATCTTGTATTCTACGGCAAGGGAGGAACCGTGAATCATGTTGGCATATATATCGGTAACGGGCAGATAGTCAATGCCTCTAATAAGAGGACGGGGATCAAGGTGAGCAATGCGACCTACCGCACGCCTTATGCGGTTAGAAGGATACTGCCGTAAGGATAAGGAAAGGTTGAGTCGTATAAAGTCATCGTTTATTTAGGAGATTGCGTCTTATGAAAGTAGTTATTCTTGCCGGAGGAAAAGGAACCAGAATCTCAGAGGAGAGCCAGTACAGGCCTAAGCCTATGATAGAGATAGGCGGCAAGCCTATTATCTGGCATATAATGAAGGAGTATTCTTATTACGGCTTCAATGATTTCGTGATATGCGCAGGGTACAAGCAGGAGTATATAAAGGAATGGTTCAGGAATTATTTTACTTACTATTCCGATGTGACTTTTGATTATACAGGTGGGAACCTGAAGACCATAGTGCATGACGAGCATATAGAGCCTTGGAAGGTTACGGTCGTAGATACAGGGCTTAATACCATGACCGGCGGCAGGGTAAAAAGGGTTAAGAAGTATCTGGATGATGAGCCCTTCATGCTGACCTACGGCGATGGAGTGTGCGATGTCGATATCTCTAAGCTTCTTTCATTCCATAAGGAAAACGGCAGGACAGCCACGCTTACGGCAGTGCTCAGGGAAGAGGAGAAGGGAGTGCTTGACATTGATGAGAATAACTCAGTGCGCTCCTTCAGGGAAAAAAGCGCAAAGGACGGAACCCCGATAAATGCGGGTTATATGGTATTGGAACCTGGGATATTTGATTATATTGACGGTGACGGAACGATACTTGAAAGAGACGTGCTGGAGAAGCTTGCGGATAAGGGTGAGCTTATGAGCTACACGCACAAGGGCTTCTGGCAGTGCATGGACAGCGCAAGGGAGAAGGTTATATTAGAGACTATGATAGAGAAGGAGAAGGCTCCATGGATAAGGTGGTGAGACTATGCGTGATATTAAGCTGCTTGACTGTACTCTAAGGGACGGGGCGTATGTGGTTGACGCCCGATTTGGTTCTCCTGCCATAAAGGGGATAATCAGCAAGCTTCAGGATGCGAGGGTAGATGTGATAGAGTGCGGATGGCTGAAGGATAAGCCGCACGAGGAAGGCACGTCTTTTTATCATGTGCCGGATGACTTAAAGCCATATCTTAGGAATAAGGACAAGGACATTACTTATGTCGTTATGATCGACTGGAACCGGTATGACGTGAGCGCGCTTCCCGTATGCGACCATGAGACTATAGATGCCGTGAGGGTGGTATTCCCGCATGGAAAGCATAAGGAGGGGGCTGAGATAGCGGGAAAGATACATGAGAAGGGCTATGATATCTTCCTTCAGGCGGCTAATACTTTAGCATATTCTGACGACGACTTAAAAGAGCTTGCCAGCAACGTGAATGAGCTTCATCCGATAGCGATATCGATAGTGGATACCTTCGGAGCCATGTATGAAGACGACCTTGACCGTATCACGGACATATTGCATGAGAGCCTTGATGATGACATAGCTATGGGTTTTCACTCCCATAATAATCAGCAGCTTTCCTTCGCTCTTACCTCGCATTTTGCGGAGAAACTTAAAAAGACAGGAAGGACGTGCATGATAGATTCCACGCTCTGCGGCATGGGGCGAGGAGCCGGCAACACCACGACGGAGCTTATAGCAAGCTACTTAAACCGCCGCTTGTCAGGGGCTTACGACATGAACGCCATACTGGATGCCATCGATACTTACATGCCTTATTTTCTTGAGAATTACAGCTGGGGATATTCCACTCCGTATTTCATAGCGGGACTTTACTGCTGCCATGTGAATAATATCGCCTATCTCTTAAAGAACCACCGCACTAATTCGTGCGATATGAGGAACATAATAGAGTCCATGTCCCCTGAGGACAGGAGGCAATATGATTACGATCTTCTGGAAGAGAAGTACATAGAAAATCAGAGTCATACGGTAGACGACAGCGCCGCGATAGATAAGCTGAGAAATGCTATGTCAGGGCGTGAGGTTCTGCTTATTGCGCCGGGAAAGAGCATTGATTCAGAGTATGATAAGATACAGGATTATATCAGGAAGAATAACCCCGTGACCATAGCGGTGAACGCTATAAACTCAAGGTATGATTATGATTTCCTGTTCTTTATCAATTCGGTACGATATGATTACGCAAGGGAGGTTTACAGCGATAAGTTCACGGAAACTCCCAGAATACTGCTTTCAAACATAAAGACAGAGCCTTGCGGAGATGAATATATTATAAATTTCAACCGGGTGATAAAGAGGGGCTGGGAGCATTTTGACAATGCAGTGATAAATGCTTTGCGGCTCCTGGTACATCTTAAGACAGAGAGGATAAGTATCGCCGGTTTTGACGGCTTCAAGCACAGATACAACGAAAGCTATGCGGATGCGTCTCTTCCTACTCTTAATCCCGACGGCAGATGGGACGAGCTTAATGAGGAGATAATCGATATGTATAGGGACTTCAGGCACAGCGAGGGAGCAGGTATAGGGATAAGCTTCGTGACAGAGACCATATATAATAAATAAACACGGTTGCTTTAATTCTTTTTGTATGTTAGTATATGCGGGTTGTGTTAATTGCCTATGCCCGGTTTGCCGGGAAGTCTCGGATGAGGCGTCTTTATTTAATAATAAGACGCAGGACGGCTTGCTTAGCATAAGGCGCAGATTGCAGCAGAGGAGATATGCTTTTCGCTGCGGAAAAGGAGACATATCATGATAACAAAGGAAAAGAAGGCGGAGATTGTCGAGAAATATGGTTCCAAGCCCGGAGACACGGGCTCGCCTGAGGTACAGATCGCCATACTCACGGAGCGTATCAGGGAGCTGACGGAGCATCTTAAGGTCAACACTCATGACCACCATTCGAGGCGCGGACTTTTGAAGATGGTAGGTAAGAGGAGAGGACTTCTTGATTACTTGAAGAAGAAAGACATAGAAAGGTACAGGGCTATCATAGAGAAGCTGGGTATCCGTAAGTAGTGTATTAGGGGCAGGGTTTATTTCCTGCCCCTTGTTTTCGCAAAGGGCATATAAGAATATGCTTGACGCGGCATAAACTGAATAGGAGAAGAGGAGCAATGCCACATCCGTGGCGAGAAGATGAAGACCACATACCGTGGCAGAAGGAGAGAACAAATGAGTGACTACAGAACTTACAAAATGGAACTTGCAGGAAAGACACTGTCTATAGATATAGGACGGGTCGGCAAGCAGGCAAATGGTTGCGCTTTCATGCACTATGGCGACACGACCGTGCTTTGCACTGCGACAGCTTCTAAAGCACCAAGAGACGGTATTGATTTTTTCCCGCTCTCTGTAGAGTATGAGGAGAAGTTTTATTCGGTAGGCAAGATGCCCGGAGGCTTCAATAAAAGAGAGGGCAAGGCATCGGAGAATGCTGTATTGACGAGCCGTGTGATTGACAGACCTATGAGACCGCTTTTTCCTAAGGATTACAGGAATGACGTGACGCTTGACTGCATGGTGATGGCGGTTGATCCGGACTGCAGGCCTGAGCTTGTCGGAATGCTCGGTGCTTCACTTGCTACGACAATCTCTGATATCCCCTTTGACGGTCCCTGTGCCATGACGCAGATAGGTATGAAGGACGGGCAGTTCATCGTGAATCCGTCACAGAAAGAGTGGGACGAGGGTGACCTTGAGCTTACGGTGGCTTCCGTCGGACAGAAGGTCATAATGATAGAGGCTGGAGCAAATGAGATACCGGATGATAAGATGCTTGAAGCTATCTACATGGCTCACGACGTGAACCTTAAGGTGATAGAGTTCTTCAAGGAGATAGCAGAGAAAGAGGGCAAGCCCAAGCATGACTATGTTTCATGCGCTATCCCTGAGGAGTTATTTGAGGAAATAAAGAAGATCGTGCCTCCTGAGGAAATGGAGAGGGCTACATTCAATGACGACAAGCAGGCAAGGGAGGCGGCTGTTGCCGAGGCTCAGGAAAAGATAGCGGCGGCACTTGCCGATAACGAGGAGTGGTCAGCCCTTGTTCCCGACGCTGTGTATCAGTATCAGAAGAAGACCGTAAGGAAGATGATACTTAAGGATCATAAGAGACCCGACGGCAGGGATATAAAGCAGATAAGGCCTCTTGCGGCAGAGATAGATCTTATTCCGAGGGCGCACGGCTCGGCTATGTTCACGAGAGGACAGACACAGATATGCGATATAGTCACGCTCGCTCCCTTATCTGAGAAGCAGAAAGTTGACGGTCTTGATGTTAACATCACGGAGAAGAGGTACATACATCAGTATAACTTCCCTTCATATTCTGTCGGCGAGACCAAGGTTTCAAGAGGACCCGGACGCCGTGAGATAGGTCACGGTGCGCTGGCAGAGAAAGCTCTTGTGCCCATGCTTCCGTCAGAGGAGGAGTTCCCTTATGCGATAAGGGCGGTATCCGAGACCTTCGAGTCAAACGGCTCGACATCACAGGCGTCAGTCTGCGCTTCATGTATGGCGCTTATGGCAGCGGGAGTTCCGCTTAAGAAGCAGGTAGCAGGTATATCCTGTGGACTCGTGACGGGCGATACGGATGATGATTTCATAGTGCTGACCGACATACAGGGGCTTGAGGATTTCTTCGGAGACATGGACTTCAAGGTTGCGGGAACCCACGAGGGAATCACTGCGATACAGATGGATATAAAGATCCACGGCCTCACCCGTCCTATAGTCGAGCAGGCTATAAGGCAGTGCCATGAGGCGAGGGATTATATCATGAATGAGATCATGACTCCCGCCATAGCAGAGCCCAGGAAGCAGGTTTCCAAGTATGCGCCTAAGATCATACAGATAACGATAGATCCCGAGAAGATCGGTGATGTCGTGGGTCAGAGAGGCAAGACGATAAATGAGATCATTGCACGTACGGGGGTTAAGATCGATATCACTGACGATGGTGCTGTATCTGTCTGTGGAACGGATCAGGAGATGATGGACAAGGCTCTTGATATGGTCAAGATGATAGCGTCCGACTATGAGGAAGGACAGTTCTATGAGGGAACTGTCGTATCTATCAAGGAGTTCGGCGCTTTCGTAGAGTTCGCTCCAGGCAAGGAGGGCATGGTTCATATCTCTAAGATCGCCGACCACAGGATAAACAGGGTCGAGGATGTACTGACTCTCGGAGATCACGTGAAGGTCAAGTGCCTTGGCAAGGATCGTATGGGTCGTATGAGCTTCTCAATCAAGGACGCAAAATAAATTAGAATGAATGCCTGTTGGATCTATATGATGGTCCGTTAAAGGCGACGTAAGATCGAGTAGGGTTTTATTCCCTACTCGATTTGGGCTAGGAAACCAGGAGATAAGAATGGCACTTAGACAGGTTAGAGAGATGGGCGACCCGATTCTTGAGAAGAAATCCAGGGAGGTCACCCAGGTTACGGAGAGGACGAAAGAGCTGATAGACGACATGTTCGAAACGCTGTACGATCAGAACGGAGTTGGGCTCTCGGCGGTTCAGGTAGGAGTACTTAAGAGAATAGTTACGATAGACGTGTCGGATGACGGTGACGAGCCGGTGGTCATGATCAATCCCGTGATAAGGGAGTCTGATGGTGAGCAGGAGGGGTATGAGGGATGCTTATCGGTGCCGGGGAAGACCGGCAAGGTGAAGCGCCCTAATCATGTGATAGTTGATTATCTTGATGAAGACATGCAGCCTCAGAGCATGGAGGGAGACGACGTGTTCGCCCGCTGCATCTGCCATGAATGTGATCATCTCGAAGGAAAGCTTTACGTAGAGATGGTGGACGGTCCCCTGCAGGATATTGAGGACGTAGAGGAAGAACAGGAGAGACAGAGGAAGAGAAAGAGGCTTCGTATAAAGCGGAAAAGGTGACGGATGAAGATCATATTTATGGGAACGCCTGACTTTGCGGCTAAGACTCTTGAAGCGATAGACAGGGCAGGACATGAGATAGCCCTTGCCGTTACCCAGCCCGATAAGCCTAAGGGCAGGAGCGGTAAGCTTGCCGTAAGCGATGTGAAGCAGTATGCCATAGAGCATGGGATAGAGGTGTTCCAGCCGGAGAAGGTAAGAGAGGCTTCTAGTATAGCAAGGCTTCATAAGTGTGAGTCTGAGCTTATAGTCGTGGCTGCTTTCGGGCAGATACTTCCTAAAGAGATATTGGAAATGCCAAAGTATGGATGCATAAACGTCCATGCTTCTTTATTACCGCATCTTCGCGGAGCTTCGCCCATACAGACATCTATACTCCTTGGCGATAAGGAAACAGGGGTCACTATCCAGCAGATGGGAGAGGGGCTTGATACGGGCGACATCATATCACAGAGGAGCATACCGATAGAAGATGATGACACAGGCGGGAGTCTCTTTGATAAGCTCTCAGAGCTTGGGGCTGAACTTACGGTAGATACAATAAAAGACATAGCTGCCGGTGGGATATCTCCTGTACCGCAGGACGAGACTCAGGCGTCATATGCAAAGAAGATAGATAAGTCTATGGGACATATAGACTGGAATAAGGACGCATCGGAGATAGAGCGTATGATAAGGGCTCTCAATCCATGGCCTTCCGCATACACTTATATCGATGGTAAGATGCTCAAGATATGGAGTGCCGGGACAGAATCAGAAAAGACAGGTACACCGGGCGAGGTAGCAGAGGTTATGAAAGATACTATAACCGTATCCTGCGGTAAAGGCTCCCTTATATTAAAAGAGGTTCAGCTCGAGGGCAGGAAACGCATGGATGTCCACGATTTCCTGTTGGGATATAAGGTTCAAGCAGGGATGGATTTAGCGTAGGTTATGATTTGTAATCATTATAAATTTAAGAGAAAATGGAGGTACAGGTAAATATGGAAGAGACAATGAAGGACTTCGAAAAGGAATTGGAAGAATCCTATAAGGAGATCGATACAGAAGATAAAGACAGCTCTCCCTTAAATGAAGAGGAGGAAGCGGAGCAGGATTCCTGGGCTTACCTTAAGGAGATTAAGGCAAGTGGCGGCACAGTCAAGATGATAGTCCGTGAAGCTGTTGACGCTGGCGTTATCGGAAGAGTCGAAGGGATACGCGCATTTATCCCTATATCCAAAATCTCTGCATCTCATGTAGAGAATACCGATGAATGGGTAGGAAAGAGCATAGAAGCAGAAATCATAACTTTAGATAAGGCCACGAAGAAGCTGGTGCTCTCAGGAAGAGCAGTCGAGGATAAGAAGCTGGCGGCGGAGAAGTCAGAAAAGATAAAAGAGCTGCACGTAGGCGACATCGTAAACGGAACAGTTGACAGCATTAAGAATTATGGTGCTTTCATTCGCATGGAAAACGGCATCGACGGTCTTTTGCATGTATCGCAGATTTCACAGAAGCGGATAAGGACACCTTATGAAGTTTTAAGAGAAGGTCAGTCAGTCAAGGCAAAGATCATAAAAATCGAAGAAGGAAAGATATCTCTTTCAATGAAGGTTCTTGAAGAGGCGGAAGAAGACGAAGCTGATGATATAAATTTAGATGTCTACCATGATGACACATCAATAGGTACAAGCCTTGGTGACCTTCTTAAAGGGATTAAGCTGGGATGATAGGATATACTGAATCGGGAGGATAATATTCATGACTGTGTTTGATGAGAATTTACTGAGAGATCCGGAGTTTTTTAAGGATAATACGATACCGGCGCATGCGGATATCAATTATTACAGGGACGAGGACGAGCTTGAGAAAAGGACTTCTTCATTCGTCCATTCGCTGAACGGTCTATGGAAGTTCAGGTGGTTCAAGGCTTTGGAGGATGCGAGTCCTGATTTCTATGAGATGAAGCATGAGTGTCATATGTGGGACGACATACAGGTGCCTTCATGCATAGAAATGCAGGGATACGGGCAGATATCGTACGTGAACACGCAGTATCTGTGGGAGGCGCATGAGGAGGTAGAGCCGGGAGACATACCGCATGACTATAATCCTGTGGGGGAGTACGTTAGGTATTTCAAGCTTCCCGGTGAGTTCATGGATCAGCCCGTGTGCATAAGGTTCGACGGGGTTGAGACAGGCATGGCGCTTTGGCTTAACGGACATTATATAGGCTATTCAGAGGATTCCTTCACGCCGTCGGAGTTCGACCTTACCGAGTTCATTGATTATAAGGGGGAGAATAAATTAGCCGTCGCTGTCTTTAAGTTCACGTCGGGATCATGGCTTGAGGATCAGGACTTCTTCCGCTTCTCAGGGATATTCAGGGATGTGTCGCTTTATACCGTGCCTAAGATACATATAGAGGATATGGTTATAAAAACTATACTTGATAAGGAATATAAGGATGCTAAGCTTCACATAGCGGTGCAGATGTCGGCGGCGGGCAAGCTTAAATATGAGCTTAACGACCGCTTCGGGAAGAATATATTGAAGTCCTGGAAGAAGTCGGGGCAGGATACCATCATAGAGCATGACGTGAAGGAGCCGCTTAAATGGTCGGCGGAGAAGCCCAACCTCTATGATCTTATCATAAGAGTTTACGATGATAACGATGTATTGCAGGAGATAGTCCATCAGAAGGTCGGCTTCAGGAGCTTTGAGATAAAAGGTCACAAGATGCTGATAAACGGTAAGCGGATAGTATTCAGGGGCGTGAACCGGCATGAGTTCTCCGACACTGAGGGGCGGGCTATAAGTGAATATGAGATAAATGAAGACTTGCTCAATATGAAGAAGAATAATATAAACGCCGTGCGTACCTCGCATTATCCCAATCAGACGCATTTCTATGATATGTGCGACAGACTTGGGCTTTATGTGATAGACGAGACGAACCTTGAAACTCACGGAACCTGGGATCCTATATGGCGTAAACTTCGCCCTGTTGAATATGCAGTTCCCGGCGACAGGAGGGAGTATCAGGAGAATATCATAGATCGGGGGCATAATATGTATATGAGGGATAAGAACCATCCCTCGGTGCTCATATGGTCTCTTGGAAACGAATCCTACGGCGGAAAGGATATGAAGAAGCTGCATGATGCCTTCAAGGGCTGGGATGATACAAGGCCCGTGCATTATGAGGGCGTAGTTAATGATATGAGGTATCCGCAGACTACCGACATAGCTTCCAATATGTACTGGAGAGTCGCTGATATCAAGAAGTACATAAGCAAGAATAAAAAGAAGCCACTTATAAGCTGTGAATATACCCACGCCATGGGAAATTCATGCGGTGGTATGTCGCTTTACACGGACCTTACCGATGAGGAGCCCTTGTATCAAGGCGGCTTTATCTGGGATTATATCGATCAGGCGATAAGAACTAAGGATCGCTACGGCAAGGAATATGAGGGCTACGGCGGAGACTTCCGCGACAGACCTAATGACGGCAATTTCTCAGGAGACGGCATAGCTTTTGCAAAGGACAGAAGACCGAGTCCTAAGATGCAGGACGTGAAGTATAACTACAGACCGTTAAAGATAGATGCAGACGAAAAGGGGATCACGATATACAACAGGAATTTATTCACGAACGCATCAGAGTATGCCTGCGTGATAACAATAGCGAAGAACGGCACGGAGGAGGACAGGTACTTCGAGAGCTTCCCCGTGGAGCCTCTTGCGACCAAGAAATTTAAATGGCCCTTCAAGCTTCCGGCGGCGGATAATGCGGAATATGTGATAACGATATCCTTCATGCTAAGCCGTGATGAGATATATGCTTCCGCAGGTCATGAGGTAGCCTGGGGACAGTATGTCTACGGCAGCGTACATGAGCCCGCGCATCCTGACGCAAAGCTTAAGGTCGTGCATGGGATGAACGGCATAGGAGTTTACGGCGATGGCTTCAGCGCAATGTTCTCAGGGCTTCAGGGCGGTCTTATCTCATATATCTACGGCGGCAGGGAGCTTATAGAGAAGATGCCGAGACCTAATTTCTGGAGGGCGATGACGGATAACGATCTCGCTAATCTGCAGTTTGCAAGGTCGGCACAATGGAAGGCGGCTTCGGAATTCACGGTTACAAAATATTATGCTAAGAAGCTTGAATTTGAGGTGCCTGAGATAAAGGAGCACCGTTCTTCCGTAGAGGTTAAGTTTAGATACCATCTTTGCACCACGCCGGAGAAGATCGTGACGTTAGCCTACACGGTTTATGCGGACGGCTGGGTGGATGTCGATATGGTTATGCCAAAGTCTGATGATATAGGAGAGCTTCCTGAGTACTCGCTTATCTTCACGCTCGATGCGGACTATGATACGCTCTGCTGGTATGGCAGGGGACCTGAGGAGACCTATGCTGACAGGGCTTGCGGAAAGATAGGCATACATTACGGAGATGTGGGAAATATGCTCGCTCCGTACCTTAGGCCTCAGGAATCAGGTGCGCACACGGGGGTAAGGGCTGCTATGGTGACTAATGAGCAGGGACACGGGCTTAGCATAATAGGGGATGACCTCATGGTTTCGGCTCTGCCTTATAAGCCCTCGGAAATAGAGAATGCGGATCATCATTTTGATTTGCCGGAGAGGCATTATACTTATGTGAGAGTCGGGCTTTCACAGATGGGAGTATCGGGTGATGACACATGGGGGGCAAGGACGCTTCCGCAGTATATGATAAGAAATAACAAAGCATTGAAGCTGCATTTCTCGTTTCAAGGGATGTAAGGCTTGAAAAAGGATGGGCTTCATTGGAAGAAAAGCATAAGGGCGCAGCTTGCGGCGATTTTTATTCTGCTGCTCATAGCGGTAGTCGCAGCAAGCGCTTTTATGAATACCGTGTTTTTGCAGCGTTACTATATCTCAAATAAGAAAAAGGAGATAGCCCGCTCGTATGATGCTATAGATTC
Source organism: Lachnospiraceae bacterium (assembly GCA_017455525.1). Lineage (GTDB taxonomy): Bacteria > Bacillota > Clostridia > Lachnospirales > Lachnospiraceae > NK4A144. Next base: position 65,384 of record JAFTAP010000060.1, on the reverse strand, counting down.
GCTTGCTTCCGTCAAAGACGCAGGCTCCGAGGATTTTAAGTCAGGAGCTGACAGGCTTACGACGGACAAGAGCCTCATGGTTGTAATCGTAGATTCCGGCATGAATATCCTTTATTCCACGGAGCGTGAATCAGGTATGATAGCGGAGAGGCTTCTGTGGAAGGTCATATCGGGTGATCCCTATTATGAGCCGGGAAATAAAGACGGTAGCGCAGACAACGGAGACGGTGAAGACATGCAGGATAAGGAGGATGCAAAGCATGACGACCATGTGCTTGCGGCCACCGACAAATATAGGATAACACAGAGCACCGATCCTGCCATGAGGTCTGACTATATAGAGCTTTGGGGATATCTTACGAATGGCGATCTTATTTTCATAAGGACGCCTCTTGAGAGCATAAGGGAGAGTGCTTCCATATCCGTGAGGTTCATGCTTTACATAGGTGTACTGATCGCACTTATAGGAGCCGTCATCATGTGGTTCGTGACGAGGCGGATCACGGAGCCTATACTGGAACTTACTGACATATCAGACAGGATGGCGCATCTTGATTTTGACGCCCGCTATGAGAGCGGCGGAGAGAACGAGATAGGAGAGCTTGGCCGTCATATGAATGAGATGTCGTCTCAGCTTGAGAGTGCTATAGCAGACCTTAAGAGCGCAAATAATGAGCTGCAGCAGGACATAGCGAGGAAAGAGAAGATCGAGAGCATGCGGAGCGAGTTTATTTCAAATGTCTCGCACGAGCTGAAGACTCCGATAGCTCTTGTCAGCGGATATGCAGAGGGACTTCGTGACGGCGTTGCCGATGATGAGGAGAGCAGGAACGAGTACCTTGATGTGATAATAGACGAGTCGGATAAGATGGGACGGCTTGTGACGAGCCTGCTGGAGCTTAATCATATCGAGTTTGGCAATGAGCCGTTAGAAATGAAGCGGTTTGATATAGTCACGCTTATATCAGGTGTTATAGCAAGCTCGGAGATAATCGCGAAGCAGTTTGGTGCCGATATAATATTTGATACAAGGGATCCTGTTTATGTGTGGAGCGATGAGGCAAAGACAGAGACTGTCTTTACAAATTACCTGACTAATGCGATACACTATGCAGGCGGGGAGAAGCGTATAGAAGTGAGATTCGCTGATTCCGGTGATGATATCAGGATTGAGGTGTATAATACAGGAGATAAGATACCCGAGGAGTCACTTGACAGGATATGGGAGAAGTTCTATAAGGTTGACAAGGCCCGTACAAGGGAGGTTGGCGGCACCGGCGTGGGGCTGTCTATAGTGAAGGCAGTAATGGAAGCTTTGAATAAACCCTTTGGTGTGATAAACTATGATGACGGTGTCGGATTCTGGTTTGAACTGGAGAAGGCTTGATGATTAGGAAATTACGTAGTTTATTAAATATTCATATCGGATGTGCTGCCTTGGTGATAAGCATTGCCCTGCTTTCAGGCTGTGGAGCAGAGGGAGTTGATATTTCCGATGAGGATGTGAAAAGGGTAGCTGATTATTCATCGGATATAGTGAGCCAGCATAATGATAAGTCGGATTCGAGATTGGTTGACATAAATAAGGTTAAAAGAAAATACAGAGAGCAGCTTGATCTTGAGATAAAGAGACAAAACTTCAGGGCTATGGAGCAGGCGGCTCTTAATGCGGAGCAGCAGAGCTCCGATGGTTCCGGAGACGGATCGGGCGAGGGTTCCGGTGAGGAATATGTTGAGCCGGAGATGACGCTTGCGGAAGCTATAGGCGTGTCGGGGTTTGATATTTATTATACCGACTACGAGGTCAGCAGGTCTTATCCTACATCAGGTTCCGTGTCTGCTGACGATGTATATATGGGAATGACCGCGGCACAGGGGGATACTCTTCTCATCATGCACTTTAATATCAGCAATACAGAGGGTCTTGATAAGGAGTGCGACATCATAGATATGAGACCGACCTTCAGGGTTAAGATAAACGGAGAGAATCATACCGTGCAGCAGACGATACTTCCCGATGACCTCTCGAAGTACGAAGGAACCGTACCCGCATACAGCTCTGCGGACGCCGTGCTTATAGCCGAGGTACAGGAGAGCGTCGCATCAGACATAGAGAGCCTGTCCCTGATTGTGAGGTCTGCTGATTCAAGGCCGGAGTATAAATTAGAATAAGGAAAACGAAACGACATGCCCATTTGCGTCCAGAAGGATCTGCCTGCGAGAAGCATACTTGAGAACGAGAATATATTTACGATGGAGCCGGAGCGCTCCATGCATCAGGACATAAGGCCTTTGGAGATCTGCATACTTAACCTTATGCCTCTTAAGGAAGACACGGAGCTTCAGCTTCTAAGGTCGCTTTCCAACACCCCTTTGCAGATAAATGTTACATTCATGATTGTCAAGAGCCACTCGTCCAAGAATGCTTCTATGAGTCACCTCAATCAGTTCTATACTACGTGGGATGCCGTGAGGGATCGGACCTTTGACGGCATGATAATCACGGGAGCTCCCGTGGAGCTGATGGAATATGAGGATGTGGACTACTGGAAGGAGCTTACGCATATATTTGAGTGGTCAAAGATTAATGTCACTTCAACCTTCCATGTATGCTGGGGAGCGCAGGCGGCTCTTTATTATCACTATGGGCTGCCGAAACGTACTTTTGACGAAAAGCTTTTCGGCGTGTACCAGCACAGGGTAAGGAACAGGAAAGACCCGTTAGTCAGGGGGTTCGACGATTTATTTTATATTCCGCATTCAAGATATACGGAGGTTTCCGCAGAGGACATCCACGGCTGTGGGGAGCTGACCGTGCTTGCAGAGGGAGATAATAAGGCCGGGGTCTGCTTATGTACGGCGCAAAGCGGAAGGCAGGTGTTTTTATTTGGGCATCCCGAATATGACAGGAGAACGCTTGACATGGAATACAGGCGCGATAGGGAGAAGGGGCTTGATACGGCGCTTCCCGTGAATTATTATCCGAATGACGATCCGACGAAGAAGCCGATGCTTTTATGGAGGAGCCATGCGAACATAATATACACGAACTGGCTTAATTACTACGTTTATCAGAATACGCCCTATGACATAGGAGGCATACCTACGGAGGGCAGGACGTATATTTCTAAGGGGGAATGATATGGGCGGATTTTTTGCGGCTGCATTAAAGAATGATTGCGTGTTCGACCTTTATTTCGGAACCGATTACCATTCGCATCTTGGGACGAGGCGTGCGGGAATGGCGGTCTTTGACAGCAAGGAGGGCTTTAACCGTGCGATACATAATATAGAGAATTCTCCGTTCAGGACGAAGTTTGAGTCTGATTTCCATGAGATGAAGGGGAATATCGGGATAGGCTGCATATCCGATTATGAGCCGCAGCCTCTTATAGTCAGGTCGCATCATGGCACTTATGCGATAACGACGGTCGGTAAGATAAATAATATCGACGAGCTGTCCGAGGAAGTGATAAAGACCTCAGGTACGCATTTCCTTGAGATGAGCGGAGGCTCGATAAACGCCACGGAGCTGGTCGCTGCTCTTATTAATCAGAAGGATAATATCATAGACGGCATAAAATATGCGCAGGATACGATAGACGGCTCTATGACGATGCTGCTCCTTACTGCCGGCGGGATATACTGCGCAAGGGACAAGCTGGGAAGGACTCCGCTCACTATCGGAGTGAAGGATGAGGGCTTCTGCGCTTCCTTTGAGAAGTTCGCATATCTGAATATGGGTTACAGGGATCATAAGGAATTGGGTCCGGGAGAGGTCGTGATCATAACGCCGGAAGAGGTGAGGACTCTAGTGCGACCGGGAGATTATATGAAGATATGCACGTTCCTCTGGGTTTATTACGGATATCCGTCGTCAGGCTATGAGGGCGTGTCGGTCGAGGAGATGAGATACCGCTGCGGTCAGCATATGGCGGACAGGGATATGATGACAAGATCGGATATTGACATAGTCGCCGGAGTTCCTGATTCGGGAACGGCTCATGCGGTCGGTTATGCTAATGAATCGGGAGTGCCTTTTTCGAGACCCTTTATCAAATACACGCCTACCTGGCCGAGGTCCTTCATGCCTACGATACAGTCGAGACGAGACATGATAGCCCGCATGAAGCTGATACCGGTGCATGAGCTTATAGACGGCAACAGGATACTTTTAATAGATGATTCGATAGTGCGCGGGACGCAGCTTAGGGAGACGACGCAGTTTTTATATAATTCGGGAGCCAAGGAGGTGCATGTGCGCCCTGCCTGTCCGCCCATAATGTTTGGCTGTAAATATATCAATTTTTCCCGTTCCACATCCGAGATGGAGCTTATAGCCAGGCGCATGGTGAATAAGGAAGAGGGGCAGGAGGTCGAGCGAGCGGTGCTCGACGACTATGCGAACCCTGATTCTGACAGGTATAAGAAGATGGTCGAGGACATAAGGAAGCAGCTGGGATTTACTTCTCTGAGCTTTAACAGGCTTGACGATATGCTGGATGCCTGCGGGATAGATAAGGATAAGCTATGTACCTATTGCTGGGACGGAAGAGAGTGAGTCGGACTTTTCGATATATAGTGGTTTACTGTTAGATATTTTATGTTAATCGAACTAATGTTCTCAAATAAGTACAACAAATCCTGTTGACTTAAAAAGATTTAGGCTTTATATTAGTTAGTAGCTAGACACAAGATATTGGCAAACCTGTCGTGAGGCAGGGACGCAAAACTAAAGGGTCTGACGGTGAGGCAGACAGCCAGTTGCCATGTAGGTTCGGTTCTTCATGGATGAAGAAGGGGGACATCATGAAAAAGATTTTAGGGACATTTACAGTATTTACACTTGCGGTGGTACTTGTTACGCTTCCGTTGGCAGGTTATGCAGAGGCCAGAGAAGGACAGGCAAAGAGTACGGAGGCGATAGGTGTTTCACAGCTTAACACATCGAACGTGAGCATATTGAATAATCTTATGTTACAGAAGATGAACTCTCTCAGAGCTTCCGTGGGAGTTGGTTCCCTGTCGATAGATCCGACGCTCAATTCCTATGCGGCGACGAGATCCGTCGAGGCTACGACCAAATGGTCGCATACCAGGCCTAACGGAGCGCAGGGGTGTGACATGATACCTGCCAATAAATGGCGCGGGGAGAATCTCTCATATGTGACTTTCCCGGAGTTTGATTATTCCGAGGAGGAGCAGGAGCAGGCGGCGGATGTCATGTTTGATAACCTTGTGGCTTCTCCTACGCACTACGATAATATGACTTTTGGTTCCTTCACTAAGGTAGGTATAAGGACTAACGTAGCGAATACCGCTGACGGCACGAGACTTACGACAGCATATCTTTTCTCAAACTGACAAGAGGTAGACGTATAGGATATAGCGGGGAGTCCGGGCAGGGCTCCCTATTATTATGAACATGAAATTATTCATTAAAGGACTCAAAGACGGAATCCCGATAGCTATGGGCTATCTGGCTGTGGCTTTTACACTTGGCATAGCTGCGGGGAATATAAATATGGATGCCATCCAAAGTTTTTTCATGTCTTTTGGGATGCTCGCATCGGCCGGAGAATATGCCGCGATAGTGCTCATAGGCTCTGCTGCGGGGGTTATCGAAATGATAGCCACGACGCTCGTGATAAACTTAAGGTACTTCCTTATGAGTTGCTCGCTGTCACAGAAGCTTTCAAGCGATATTCCCATGTGGAAGAGGTTGCTGCTTGCATGGTTCGTGACGGATGAACTCTTCGGCATATCATCTGCTGTAGATGGACATCTTGATCCTATTTATACTTATGGTGCGGCGGTTGTCTCGGTGGCGGGCTGGTGTCTCGGAACGGTGCTCGGAGTCGTAGTGGGAGACGTGCTTCCTGTGAGGCTTGCTTCCGCTATGAATGTGGCGCTTTACGGGATGTTCCTTGCGATTATAATCCCACCTGCAAGACGAAGTCACTTCATGGCCGGGCTTGTGATCATAGCGATGGTGGCGAGCTTCATATTTACCAAGGCTCCGATGCTGTCTGACATATCCGAGGGCTTCAGGATAATAATCCTTACGGTTGTGATCTCAGGGATTGCAGCATATATAAAGCCTGTGACTGAGGAGAGATAGATGTACGGCAGGCGGGTTTATTTATCTCTTATAATCATGATCCTTACTGTCTATGCTATAAGGGTCACTCCTTTTCTTATCTTCAGGAAGGAGATAAAGAATAAATGGGTGAAGTCCTTCCTTTATTATGTGCCTTACGTGACTCTTGCCGTGATGACCTTTCCTGCGATACTTACTGCTACGTCGTCTATATGGTCGGGAGCTATTGCGCTTGCGGCAGGAATTATCGTGGCACTTATAGGAGGAGATCTCTTTACGGTTGCAATCTGTGCCTGTGTTGCGGTATTCTTAAGTGAGTTTATTTTTATCTGAGTGGAAGTGTAAAGTCAATTATGAAAACAGTAGACCGTCATAAGGAATCCACCGCAAGCGGTACCCCTTATGACAAATAAGGGAGAGTTTTGAGATGAAGAACATACTTTGGGATATAATTATGATAGCTATCGGCGTGGTGCTGATCTTATTTCCGGGGACTACGATGGATATAGCTATAAAGGTGATAGGAGTGATACTGCTCGTGGCAGGAGCGACAGGCATATTCATGGGCATCAGGGGACAGGGCTTATACATGGCGTACACTATGACAGGAGCCGTCGTGTCCGTGGTTGCGGGCATAGTCTGCCTCGCGTCTCCGAATCTTATAAAATCAATACTTCCGCTGATAATGGGAGTAGTGATACTGGCTACGGGGGTATTCAATATAACAAATTCCTTTAATGCTAAGAAGGCGGGGGCTTCCAGGTGGTTTGTTTCACTGATACTGGCGATCATAACCGTTATACTGGGAGTAGTTATACTGCTGAATCTTAATGGGACAGCTGACTTGCTCGTTACGATAATCGGATTGGTCTTTGTTTACAATGGCGTGTCAACACTTATAATGAGGATAGTTAACAGGGTGTGATATGTTGAAAAATTATATTAAGATAGCAAGACCCGATCACTGGGTCAAGAATTTATTCATAATACCGGGTCTTGCGGTAGGCTTCCTTCTTGTTGATATGCCGCCGATGGGGGAGCTTATATTCAGGTTCATCGTAGGCTTCATAGCTACTTGTATGATAGCCTCCGCCAATTATGTCATAAATGAGTGGCTTGATGCTGAGTTTGATAAGTATCATCCGACTAAGAAGTACAGACCGGTAGTCTCAGAGAACATGAAGTTTTCTCTGATCATGGTTGAATATGTCGTTCTTGCTGTAATAGGGCTTGCTCTGTCTTTGTTGATAAATATGGGCTTCCTTATTGTGGAAATATGGCTTCTTGTCATGGGTATACTTTATAACGTGAAGCCAATCCGTACTAAGGACATACCTTTTCTGGATGTCATCACGGAGTCCGTGAATAATATGATAAGACTTCTTCTTGGGTGGTTCATAGTGACTGATGTGTCGGTTCCTCCGGGAAGCATACTGTTAGGCTATTGGATGGGTGGCGCTTTCCTTATGGGGATAAAGCGCTTTGCGGAGTACCGCATGATAGGTGATCATAAGACTGCGGGATTATACAGGAAGTCCTTTGAGGCATATACTGAGCAGACGCTTCTTTGCTCAAGCATGTTTTATGCTTTCTGCTCGACCTTCTGCATGGGGCTTTTCCTCGTGAAGTATCGTATAGAGTACGTGCTTGCGATGCCGTTCTTGTTCCTGCTTTTTTGTTACTATCTTTATATTGCCTTTAAGGATGACTCGGCGGTACAGAAGCCGGAGAAGCTTTATAAGGAGAAGAAGCTTATGGCTTTCGTGCTTCTGATAGTGATTATTTTCGTGGTACTCACCGTCGTTGACATACCGGCGCTGAAGCTTTTCCAGGAGCCTTTCCTTATTGAGATATAGCTCCGAACGGACGGAGTCCGGTATTAAACTGGTGTTATTAGAGGGGGAAATATTAACATGAGCGAGAAAAATAAGGTTCTTTTATTCTATCCGCCGGGAAAAATATATCAGCGAGGAGAGGACAGATGCCAGCAGGCCGTGGACGGAAGCTCTGCGGAGGCGATGCGCGCCTGCAACGATCTGGGATATGCGGCGGCGGTCTTATTAAAGAAAGGCTATGAGATACGTTTAAGGGATTATCAGACGGAGCGCTGCACTATCGATCAGATGAATAAGGAAATCGATGAGTATAAGCCTGATCTTCTGATGCTCAGTACGACTAATACGAGCATCTACGAGGACATCAAGATAATGAATGACCTTAAGGACAGATGCGGTGCGGTGACGGTGCTTAAGGGCGCGATATTCTATGCCCCTGAGCAGGAGATGCTTGACCTGCTTGATCTTTCAAAGATTGATTATCTGATAGGCGGAGAGGTGGACTTCGCTATAGGGGGGATAACTGACTATGCCTTAAGGGGCGAGGGAGATATCGCTTCTGTGGATAATATTCTATATAAGGATGCCGCAGGTAAGTTCGTACAGACGAAGTTCCATGTATGGGGACAGGATCTTGACGATGTGCCCTTCCCTGCAAGGGAATATATGAATAACGCCCTCTACACAAGACCCGATACGGATGCTCCGATGGCTACGATACAGACTGCAAGAGGCTGTCCTTCAAGCTGCGTCTTCTGCCTTACGCCTGAGATATCGGGAAAATGCGTGCGGTTTCGGAGTCCTGAGAATGTCATGGAGGAGCTTACCGAGTGCTATGAGAAGTTCGGTATAAAGGATTTCTTCTTTAAGGCGGACACCTTCACGATAAATGCTGAGTGGGTTAAGAAGCTCTGCAATATGATAATTGAATCACCTCTATACGGCAACATACACTTCACGGCGAATTCACGGGTGAATCCTCTCAAGAAAGAGACGCTTGAGCTTATGAAGAAGGCAGGTTGCTTCATGGTGGCCTTCGGCTTTGAGTCTGGAAGTGACGAGATACTTAAGAAGATACGAAAGGGAGCTACGGTGGAACAGAATCTGCAGGCCGCAAGATGGTGTCATGAGGTAGGGCTTCCCTTCTGGGGCTTCTTCGTAATTGGCTTCCCTTGGGAAAACAAGGGACATATCATGCAGACAAAGAGGCTTATACACAAAGCAGATCCCGATTTCGTCGAGGTTAAGATGGCTCTTCCTTATTATGGCACGCCTCTTTATGAGACCTGTAAAGAGGAGAACCTGCTTGCAAAGAATGTCTTGGGAAGTGATTTCTTCCATTCAAGTATGACGGGTACGAAGTATCTTACGATAGAGGAAGTGGAGAAGCTTCGCAGGAAGATAATCCTTGGATTCTACCTTCGTCCCAAGTATATAGCGCATAAGATGGGCGAGTGCGTGAAGCAGCCGTCCGTATTCCTTAATTACTGCAAGTACGGAGTGAGGCTTGTGGTGAATTTATTCAAATAAAGACTGTAAGCCGGTGCTTTGACTTTGGTGACGGATAATCTGAAATCTGAACAGGGTTCAATATTGCAGGACATTGACAGGCATCAAAAGGGAGCTTCACGCCTGTATGAAAGGCTTGCATGCTATGACCTTATCATCTTCGATATGGATGGAACCTTGTACTTCCAGAGGGGGATGCAGATAAGGATGGCGTTAAGGCTTATAAAGCATTGCGTATCTTGCAAGAGAGGCTTTAAGGATATTTCGCTTATATTAAAATACAGGAAGCTTAGGGAAGAATGGGACAGCTCGCAGGCAATAGATGATGATGAGCTTTATCACAAGCTTGAAGAGCAGACAGGCATGTCTTCTGATACAGTGGGAGAGGTCATACAGGAGTGGATGTTCGACAATCCCATGGATGTCGTGAGACAATGCAGGGACAAGGCTTTGCTTGGTGTTATAGACAGGCTTGTTTCAGATGGTAAGCGGGTCTGTATTTATTCCGACTATCCTACCGAGGATAAGTGTGACGCCGTGGGACTATCGGAGGACATGCCTCAGTATTACTGTGGGCAGGATGAGATAAAGACCATGAAGCCTAATCCGTCTGCCCTTTTTTATATCATGAGTGAGTATCCCGAAACTGTTAAAGAAAAAGTGATAATGGTCGGCGACAGGGCGGACAGGGACAAGGCTGCGGCGGATAATGCGGGGATAGCGAGTCTTATACTTGGGCGATTCAAGGTTTTTAGATATTTGCACTAAAGTTTTCTTGATTCCATCCGATATATAATAATAGAAACGGATTTCTGCATTTATGCCCTGATGCGGGGGTTAATCAGCAGGCAGAGCGTAAGGCACGAATATTATCAAGGAGGATGCAGTCATGGTTGATTTTAATTCAAGTTTTTCTAAGATTCCTGCTTATCAAAGCGGAGTAGCTAATCAGGGGAAAGCAGGGAAACAGCAGGCAGCACAGAAGGCACAGGATACGGCACAGGCTCAGGCAGCGCAGGCGGGGTTATTTAACAGCAAGGATGCGGGAGCGGTTTATGATAAGTCTTCCGTATTGGATTCCATAGTAGGAGACAAGGTCAAGGGCATGCTTGACTCACAGAATCTAGGCAAGACCGTGGGACAGCCGCAGCTTAGCGAGAAGGCTCAGAAATATTACGAGCAGCTCAAGGGTAAATTCGGCGACATGGATTTCGTGCTTGTATCCAATGAAGAAAAGGCTAACGCTCAGGCTAATGCGGCAAGCTATGCGAATCCTAATAAGACGGTAGTCCTTATCGGTGAGGACGAGGTCGAGCGAATGGCTAATGATGAGAACTTCCGTAAGAAGTACGAGGGCATTATCCAGATGGCAAAGCAGGGGCTTGATTCCATGAAGAGCCAGTTCGGGGATAATGATAATGTCAAGGGATATGGCATGCAGGTTGACGACAAGGGCGAGGTGTCATATTTTGCGGTATTAAAGAAGTCAAACGAACAGCAGGCGGAGCGCATACAGAAGAAGCAGGCTGAGAAAAAGACAGAAAAGAAAGCTAACGAGAAGAAGGAAGCTAAGAAAGCAGCGGAAGAGAAGCTTGAGCAGAAGAGGTCGGCTAAGAGCGATAAGGCAAAGGAAGCCTATGGCGAGCAGGATGACTTCGAGTATGAGGTAGTGAGAGCGTCTTCGCTTGATGATCTTTTCAAGCTTGTGTCAGGCAAGCTTGGCGTTACCGGCGAGGAGGCTTCTTATCTTGGAGGGAATATAGATTTCTCGGCATGAGGTACTATACGCTAAAGCATAAGGATGTAGCGCATGTAGCGGCATCTAAGGATGGAAAAAGAGCTTATATTCTAAGAGCATACAGGACGATGAATATGCTGCTCTTAAAAGGACATGACGGTAGTATACCGGGATTATCCGAAGCAGTAGAGCTTGGCAGTCCTGATGTAGAGATTTTATCTCCCATTCCCCACCCTAGGCAGGATGTTATCTGCCTAGGGATTAATTATGCCGATCATGCGAAGGAGGCAGAAAGCTTTAATAAAGATGCTTTCTCGAAGGAGCGTCCTGATCCTATTTTTTTCTCGAAGCGGGTTGATTATTCCCAGGGAACGGGGAATATCATACCGATGCACGAGGACATCTGTGATTCGCTTGATTATGAGACCGAGCTTGGAGTCATCATAGGGAAAGAAGCGTATCAGGTCAAGGCTTCTGAAGCTTTGGATCATATTTTCGGTTATACTATAGTGAACGACGTATCCGCCAGGAATCTTCAGACTAAGCATAAGCAATGGTACTTTGGAAAGAGCCTTGACGGGTTCACGCCGATGGGACCATGTATCGTATCTAAGGATGAGTTTGACGGGATTCCGGAGCTTGATATCAAGACATACGTTAATGGGGATCTAAGGCAGTCGTCCAATACGAGGAATCTTATCACGGATATTCCTGAGATAATAGAGACATTATCCGCAGGCATGACGCTAAGCCCCGGAACTATCATAGCGACAGGCACTCCGTCAGGAGTAGCTATGGGCATGGATCCGCCAGGATTCCTGGAGGACGGGGACGAGGTTATATGCGAGATAGAGGGCATAGGACGGCTTGTGAATAAGGTCTGCGCCTCGGATGTAGAGTATGAAGATTGACTTTATCCAAGACTTTTGAATAGACTGTCTGTGATTTCTTCCATGCTGTCTACGATAGTTGATGCTCCAAGATTTATCATTTCGTTTGTATCGCCATATCCAAAGGATACGCCAAGGCTTGATATGCCTGTATTCACGGCACCTTCGATGTCAAATCTTGTATCGCCTATAAGGACTGATTCACCGATGAATGAGGGATCATCAGCACTGCCTCTGCGGAAGAGTTCGGTCAATACCTGCGTCTTGGTATCTATCCTTCCGTCGGGAGTAGAGCCTGCTATGTCGTCAAAATAGTCGGCGAGGTCAAAATGCTCCATTAAAAGCCGGCACATATTCTCAGGCTTGGAAGATGCAACATAAAGCTTATAGCCCTTATTCTTTAAGGTTTCAAGGCACTCCCTTACTCCAGGGTAGGGGGTGCATTCGTAGACACCTATGGGGTTATAGCGCTCCCTGTATATCTTTACAAGCTCCCTCGCCTTATCCATATCAACGCCGTATCTGTGAGTATAGGTATATACGAGCGGTGGTCCTACAAAGAATGAAAGCTCACGCCAGTCGTCTACTTCAACGCCTATGGCTTTAAGCGAATGAGCTGCGCATTTCATTATGCCCTCGCCGGTATCTATCAGTGTGCCGTCAAGATCGAAAAAGATATTTCTGATCGGAACCTTTTCGCATTTTACGAGCTTTCCATGCTCGTATGTAAGATCGTATGATATGCGGATATTGTTATTCATAAGCTCTCCAAGAAATATCCTGTCTCCGTCCCAAAGATTAAGAGACATGATATCCTCATCGGGAATAAAGCGAAGCTCTCCCTCCGGACAAGAATCGTTACGGTCTATGGCTTCTGCCTGCTTGTCTGTTATATGCGCCGAGTAAAGGTACATTTCCTCGTCTTCAAATTCATCATTTCTGAAATAAATTATCCCGTGAAAAATAAAGGAATGAAGCTCCGTGCCTGTTTCTTCCTTTACTTCCCGTATAAGGCATTCTCCTGCCGTCTCGCCGTCCTCAAACTTACCTCCGACGCCTATCCATTTGCCCTTATTTACGTCATTTTCCTTCTTCGTGCGGTGCATCATAAGGGTTTTGCCACCGTTTCTCAGATAGCAAAGCGTGGATCTATACATTTCAACTTTCTCCCTAAACTTGATTTCATACATGGTAGCATATATTCATAAAATAATTCAATGATGCTGGGGTCAAAAGTTCCAAATCCTATTTGTGCAAGCACAATCGGATTTGTACCTTTTGACCCTAGCATCATATTATTGGTTAGTTGGCAAAATACAGAAAATGTTGTAACATATTCTGCGTACAATATGACAAGAAAAAGTCTTGCTTTTTATTGATATTGGAGTACTTAAAAGAATCATGTCAGTATAGGGTTGGCGCTCGTGCCGGATTAGTCTGTTTGTTGATCAGATGGGGAAAGTATAAGTAAGTTATATACATTATAGAGAAGATTTATGGCAAGGAAAAAGAAAAAAGTAATAACATATGGTTCTTTCGATCTCTTTCATGAGGGGCATTATCAATTATTGAAGAGGGCAAAGGATTTAGGTGACTACCTTATAGTAGGAGTAACAACAGAGCATTATGACAGACTAAGGGGTAAGCTGAATCTGGTGGACTCGATACGAACCCGTATGGATAACGTGTGGAACACGGGCTTTGCTGATGAGATAATAGTCGAAGATCATGAGGGACAGAAGGTCGAGGATATACAGCACTATGGTATAGATATATTTACCTTGGGCAGCGACTGGGTAGGACGTTTTGATTATCTTAAGCAGTATTGCGAGGTTGTGTATCTGCCAAGGACTGTCGGAATATCGTCCAGTGAACTACGGGACGCAAGACAGAAGATAGTGAGGCTTGGGATAATAGGCACCGGCAGGATAGCTCCAAGATTCCTTAAGGAAACAAGCTATGTATCCGGCATAGAAGTCACTTCCGCATATAATCCGGAGAGGGATAGCGCAGAGGCTTTCGAGAAGGAATATCAGGTAAAGACATGGACCGATGGCTTTGATAGGTTCCTTTCTGAGACAGATGCAGTCTATGTGGCATCGCCTAACGAGACGCACAGCGAATATGTGAGAAAAGCCTTGAACGCAGGGAAGCATGTCTTGTGCGAGAAGCCCATGACTTTCACTTATTCCGAGGCGATGGAGCTATATGATCTTGCATCGAATAAGGGGGTAACTCTGATGGAAGGAATAAGGACGGCTTATCTGCCCGGATTCCAGCAGCTCCTGTCTGTAGCCAAGGATGGTACGATAGGTAAGATATGCGATATAGATGCCTGCTTCACCAGGATAGGGTCGCCGGGCTCCAGAGAGATGACTGATGCGAGATACAGTGGAGCGTTCCTTGAGTATGGGAGTTATACGATGCTCCCGATAATCAAGCTCTTCGGCAAGGAATACGAGGAAGTGCAGATAGAGTCGGTATATGGCAAGGACGGCATTGACATACTTACTAAAGTCCAGTTCAGGTATAAAGACGGCATGGCCACAGCAAAGGCCGGTGCGGGTGTGAAGTCTGAGGGGGAGCTCATAGTATCCGGCACTAAAGGATACATCATAGCGAAGTCTCCGTGGTGGCTCACCAGGAGCTTTGATGTCCGGTATGAAGACCCTAATATAGTGGAGCATCACGAGGCGAATTTCTCAGGAGAAGACGGTCTAAGGTACGAGATAGCTGAATTTATGTCTAAGGTAAATGGCACCGGAGGCAATGACTACAAGCTTACCGCCGGAGAGTCTATAGCAATGGCAGATGTCGTGGAGAAGTTCATGATAAAGAGACGCGATCTCAGGAGGACCTTCGATTGAGACTGGGCATCATAGGCACAGGGAGGATAGCGAGGCGTTTCGTTCCGGAGTGCGTGGCAGTATCCGGCATAGATGTAACGGTAGTTTATAATCCACATCCAGGGAAAGCGCAGCATTTTATAAATGATATATGGGATATACAGGCATCAGAGCAGCCGGTTGGAATATCTGATATTGCCGGATTATGGAATAGGGCAGATGCTATATATATAGCTTCTCCACATGAGACACACTACGGATATATCATGGAGGCGCTTAAGCATGGTAAGCATGTAATCTGTGAGAAACCAATGACGCTTAATGGGAGTCAGGCGGAGGAAGCTTTTGAATATGCAAGGACGCATGATGCCGTACTTATAGAAGGGATAAAGACTGCTTACTGTCCCGGATACCGGAAGATACTTGATATAATAAATAATGGGGATATAGGTGAGGTAAGGCATATGGAGGCCTGCTTCACTAAGCTTGAGAAGGAGGATAGCAGGGAGCTTAACGATACACTATACGGCGGGAGCTTCACGGAGCTCGGAAGTTATGTCATGCTGCCGGTGCTGGATATCCTTGGTAAGGACAGCAGGGACATATCTTTTGACAGTATAAATAGTGACAAGGGGATAGATATTTTTACAAAATCAGATTTCCGTTACAAGGACTCTATGGCTACCTTGCTCTGCGGGCTTGGGGTCAAGTCAGAGGGAAGGCTCATAATCAGTGGGACTAGGGGATATATAAAGGCAGATGCTCCTTGGTGGAAGACAAGCCACATAGAAGTCCACTTCGAGGATGAATCCAAGACAATATTTTATGACGAACCCTTCGAGGGTGACGGACTAAGGTATGAGATACAGGCCTTACTTGAATTAATACAATCGAATAAATCAGAACGAGCAGGCAAAATTAAATATGCTGAGTACAGATCTGTAGCTATGGCAGTGATCATGGAAAAATTCCTGTCTGGGAGGGATGTGTAGGATGAAGATATGGGCACACAGGGGATGCAGTCAGAGATATCCTGAGAATACGATAATTGCTTTCAGCAAGGCCGCGGAACTATTTGATAAGGGGCTTGAGGGAATAGAGCTTGATGTGCAGCTTACGAAGGACGGTGAGATGGTCGTGATGCATGATGAGCGGATAGACCGCACGACTGACGGCTATGGTTTTGTCCGTGATTATACTTTCGATGAATTAAAAACATTCCACATACATACAGGAAATACAGCTGCAGAGCATATACCGACTTTCAAAGAGGTCTTAGACCTGCTTAAGGACAGGATGTATAAAGGCTTCCGCCTTAATATAGAGCTCAAAAACAGCGTATATCCTTATCCCGGCATGGAAGAGAGAGTACATGACATAGTCGAGGAATACGGGCTTCACGATAAGGTAGTATATTCAAGCTTCTCAGCAAAATCACTTGAGATAATGAGAAGCATTGATTCTAAGGCAGAGATAGGCATGCTTGATACAAAAGTCTCCGATTGCCTATATAAGCTCAAAGGTGGCTGCGGAGCGGATGCCTTGCATCCATACTGGCAGGGCATGGATCTTCCAAGAGAAGAGTTTGAAGGCTACACTGTGAGGGCATGGCTCTCCGGACACCTTTATCCCGAGAAGCCGACAGGGGGCAGGCTTGATCTTCAGGCTTTAGAGGAAAAGGGCATAACTGACGTCTTCCTGAACGAGCCAGAGGTGTATTTGTAAAAATGAATAATTCGAACTGTCCACAAGGAAATGCGGTAGTGCCTTTGCTTGTAATGGTGAGGGCATTATGAAAGTAAGTAAAAGTAAAGGAAGGAGAGAGGCTGTAAATGACTGCAAGGAGATACAGGGCCTTATACCGAGGTATCTTAGGGGAGAGCTTACCTTGCATGAGGCGAGGCTTTTCACGAAGCACCTAAAGAGATGTGATGACTGCCGTGAGGAGATAGAGATAAGTTATCTCCTGGATCAAGGGATAGTTAGGGTCGAGAATGGCGAGACCATAGATCTCCATGCAGATCTTGAGGATATGCTTAGAGAGACAGAGGATTCTATAACGCATCTTACACAGTTTAGGACGGCGGTTTATCTTATAGAATCCACGGCAATCTTTGTGCTTATTGCATGCGTGCTGATACTTACTCTGTTTTAGCTGCATATAAGGCGGCAAGGAACTGACGCCTGCCCAAAGAGGCAACGTGAGTGCAAGTGATGCAGACAGGGTTGATTATGGGTGAAATGAAAGAAAAAATACTTTTAATAGACGGACACAGCATGTTAAACAGAGGTTTTTACGGACTGCCTCTGCTTACCAACAGCAACGGAGTGCATACGAATGCGGTGCTGGGGTTCCTAAATATAATGCTGAAGGTGATATCAGAGGAGAATCCTGACTATATCACTGTGGCGTTTGACGAGCATGCGCCTACCTTCAGGCATGAGATGTATGAGGCTTATAAGGGAACGAGACATGCTATGCCCGATGAGCTTAGAGAGCAGGTGCCGATAATAAAGGACGTGCTGGACTCCATGAATATTAAAATAATATCAAAGCCCGGACTTGAGGCTGATGATATCATAGGCACGATAAGCCGGATCGCCATGAGGGACGGAAGGGAGGCCGTGATACTGTCGGGCGACAGGGATCTATTGCAGCTTGCGACAGAGGATACCGTGAAGATAAGGCTTCCGCATACCTCTAAGGGTGAGACTACCGTTGATATCCTTTATGCTAAGGACGTGGAGGATAAATACGGAGTGACGCCTGAAGGGATCATAGAGCTTAAGGCATTGATGGGCGATTCCTCCGATAATATTCCCGGAGTGCCGAAGATAGGCGAGAAGACCGGCGTATCGCTTGTACAGCAGTATGGCAATATAGAAAATCTCAAAGAGCATATATCCGAGATAAGCAAGAAATCCATAAGAGAGACGCTGGAGCAGAACTTTGACATGGCTGTACTCTCAAAGAAGCTTGCCACGATAAATACCTCTGCCGATATCGATTTCAGCTGGGAGCAGGCGAAGGTCGGGGAGTTATTTAATGGGGTGGCTTATGAGAAATTCAGCGTGCTTGAATTAAAGAGCCTCTTTAAATATTTTGATGATGCAACCGCGAATGCTGTGCAGTCGCAGGCAAGGCATGATTTCAAGGATGTCTCGGATTTAGGCGAGATCGAGGATATCTTCGCAAGGCTTAAAAAGGCTGATAAGGCGGGGATAGCCTTTGATGGCGAGGCTTCATATATTGTCATGTCGGATGATGAGCTTTACCGCATAGGCATCAGTGGTTTTGCTTCCCCAATGTATATGAAGGCGCATATCGAAAGCGCGCTGAGTGACGGTGCGGGGATTTATTATACGACCGATATCAAGAGCCAGCTTGATGCATTGAGGATACATTACAGTCCAAGGCTTAAGGATCTGCTTTTGATCGATTATCTGCTTAACCCCTTGATTGATGATTACAGCGTGCCGGAGGAGACTTCAGAGAAGGCTTATAAGGCATACAGCATGGGAGAGGCAAAGTACGTAGAGCTTGAAAAAGCCGGTATGGATAAGCTCTTTAATGATGTCGAGATGCCGCTTGCATTCGTATTGCACGATATGGAGCAGGAGGGGATAAGGGCATCTAAAGAGGCTCTGCTTGAGATATCCGCAGAGCTTGATAAGGCTGTCAGAGCTTTGGAGCAGGAGATATATGCGGATGCCGGAGAGGAGTTTAATATAAACTCTCCGAAGCAGCTGGGTGTGATACTTTTTGAAAAGCTGGGGATGCCTTACGGGAAGAAGACGAAGAGCGGTTACTCCACGGCTGCGGACGTGCTCGATAAGCTTGCGGAGGATCAGCCGATAGTCAGAAAGATACTTGAGTACAGGAGCGTTTATAAGCTAAAGAATACCTACACGGATTCGCTTGCAGACTATATAGATGGGACAGGCAGGATACATTCTACCTTTAATCAGACCGTGACGGCCACAGGCAGGCTTTCGTCAGCAGATCCTAACTTACAGAATATCCCTATAAGGACGGAGCGGGGAAGAGAGCTTCGGAAGGTCTTTATTCCAAGAGAGGGATATACCTTCACGGATGCTGACTATTCACAGATAGAGCTTAGGATACTTGCTTCGCTGTCCGGTGATGAGAAGCTTATAGAGGCTTTTAAGGCGGGGCAGGATATACACGCAAGCACGGCGTCGCATGTGTTCAATGTGCCTTATGACGAGGTGACATCCGAGATGAGACGTAACGCCAAGGCGGTGAACTTCGGCATAGTATACGGCATAAGCTCCTTCGGGCTTTCGGAGAACCTTTCCATATCGAGGAAAGAGGCGAAGGACTATATAGATCAGTACTTTGAGACCTTCCCCGGAGTTAAGGGTTATCTTGACGGTCTGGTTTCGTCTGCTAAGAAGGATGGATATGCGGTTACTTATTTCGGACGCAGGAGACCGATACCGGAGCTTAAAGAGTCTAACTTCATGCGGAGGCAGTTCGGAGAGAGAGTAGCAATGAATATGCCCGTGCAGGGAACGGCTGCCGATATAATGAAGATAGCGATGGTCAGAGTCCATGATATGCTTAATGAGGCGCACCTTGAATCAAGGCTTATACTGCAGATACATGATGAGCTGTTGATAGAGACTGCTCCCGGCGAGGAAGAGCAGGTGAAAAAGATACTTCTTGACGGCATGATGGGGGCTGCTTCGCTTGATGTTCCTCTTGAGGTAGATGTGAATACGGGAAAGGATTTCTACGAGGCTCACTGAGCTGTAAGATAACCATAAGATGATTTTAGGGGTATTATAACTACAGAATGAGACAGACCGATCTTATGAAGAAGACAAAGTGCATAGGTATCACAGGCGGGGTAGGCTCAGGGAAGTCTGCGGTGCTTGACTACATAAAAGGAAAGACAAGGTGCAGGGCTTTTTATTCCGATGATGAGGCAAAGAAGCTATATGTACAAGGAAGCCCTGTCTTTGGTAAGATAATAGAGGCGGCAGGGAAAGAAGTACTGAGAGATGACGGTACGCTTGATAAGGAGAAGTTCGCATCAAGGATATTTGATGACAAGGAGCTTCTTGATAAGATAAATACCATAGTACATCCTGCCATGCAGGGGATCATACTTGATGAGATGGCACGTGAGAGGGCTGAGGGAAAGAGGGATTTCTTTTTCGTTGAGGCGGCGCTTCTCATAGAGTGCGGGTACGAGGAGCTTCTTGATGAGATATGGTATGTATATGCGCCGGAGGATGTAAGGCGGAGAAGGCTTAAGGAAAACCGGGGCTATAGTGATGAGAAGATAAGCAGCATATTTGCTTCACAGTTATCCGATGAGGAATACAGGAAGCATTGCAAAAGGGTGATAGATAACGGCGACACGATGGAGTCCATGAGGGCTTCGGTCGATGGCATATTAAAAGGGATGAGATGATGTACCTGATAATCGGAGCGGGTCCCGCAGGGCTTACATTTGCGAACAGGCTTCTGGACAAGGGAATAAATGATTTCAGAATAATTGAGATGGAGAGCTCTGCCGGAGGGCTTTGCAGATCTGAGGATGTGGACGGTACTCCGCTTGACATCGGAGGTGGACACTTCATAGATGTCAGAAGACCTAAGGTGAATGAGTTTTTATTCCGCTTCTTGGGTAAGGACGAGATGGCAGAGTATGACCGCGTGACAAAGATCCGAACTAATGCGGGAAGGATCGACTATCCATATGAAGCGAATATCTGGCAGCTGCCTATAGATGATGAGGTGGAGCATCTAAAATCAATAGCTTCCGCCGGCTGCAATACGGGGGCAAAAGAACCGGAGAATTTTCGTGACTGGATAGTATGGAAGCTTGGGCGCAAGATAGCGGAAGACTATATGTTCCCTTATAATGAGAAGATATTCTCGGTTGATCTTGACACGCTTGGAACCTACTGGATGAATAAGCTTCCCGATGTGTCCTTTGAGGATACGCTTCGCTCATGTCTTATGAAGAAGCCCTATGGCACGCTTCCTGGGCATGCGAAGTTTTATTATCCGAGAAAATATGGCTCAGGAGAGCTTTGGCTTAGGATGGCGGAGAGGATCAAGGATTACATAGATTATAATACTAAGGCAGAGGATATTAATATAGAGAGTAAGTCTGTAAACGGAGGCTCGTATAAGGCTGATATAATAATAAATACCGCCCCCTGGACTATATTTGATAAGATAAGCGGGGTATCGGATGAGTTCAATAGAGCGGTTAGAGAGCTTCGGCATTCGTCCATAGTAGTGAAGTATCTGCCTGATACAGAAGACGGGAAGGTGAACTGGGAATACGTGCCGGATCCTTCCGTGGATTATCACAGGATACTTTACAGGAACACCTTCGCGAAGGGCTCGAAGGGCTCATGGGCGGAGATAAACCTTAAGAGGTACGAGGCGAAGGAGGGCGATGTTGCTTTTATTTCCGGTTACGCCTATCCACTTAATACGGTCGGGAAGCCTGAGAATATAAGCCTGATACTTAAAGAAGCAAGAGAGCATGACGTATACGGGCTTGGCAGATGGGGAGAATGGGAACACTATAATTCCGATCTTGTGGTAGAATTAGCAATGGAGCTTGCGGAGAAAATAGCTTAGGTATTTTGAGAGTTAATAAAACACACGGCATCTAAGCTTAAGGTGTCGGGAGTTAGGGAGTTTATACGATGGCTGAGAAAAAGGCAGCGGAGAAGAAGACAGCAGAGAAAAAAGCGGCGGACAATAAATATCCGGGACAGTTAGTCTATGGGCTTGACATAGGCACGAGGACGATAGTAGGTACTGTCGGATATATGTATAATAAAGCCTTTCATGTAGTTGCGATAGAGAGCAAGCCGCATGAGACGAGGGCTATGCTTGACGGACAGATACATAATATAGCGGATGTCGCAGAGTCGATAACGGAGGTCACGAGCAGGCTGCAGGTTAAGATCGGAAGACCTTTGCATGAGGTCTGCATAGCGGCGGCGGGACGTGTGCTTCGCACGCTTACCGTTCATGTAGAACAGGCGCTTGGCGATACTAGGGATGTGACGAATGAGGACGTTTATTCGCTGGAGCTTCTCGGTGCGCAGAGGGCTTATGAGAGGTTTATCAAGGAGAGCACGTTAAACCTTAAGTTCTATTGTGTGGGCTATACCGTGCAGAAATATTATCTTGATAAATACCCGATGAATGATCTGCTTGCGCATAAGGGAACGGAGATAGGGGCGGACGTCATAGCTACCTTCCTTCCCGATGAGGTCGTAGACGGACTTTATAAGGCGGTGCAGATGTCGGGGCTTCATGTTGCGAATCTTACACTGGAGCCTATAGCGGCGATGGAGGTTGCGATACCGCAGAGCTTCCGTATGCTAAATCTCGCATTGGTTGATGTGGGAGCGGGAACCAGCGATATATCGATAACAAGAGATGAGTCTATAGTGGCTTACGGCATGATACCGAGCGCAGGAGATGAGTTCACGGAGACAGTGGCGAAGCATTTTCTGGCGGATTTCGATCAGGCGGAGCATATAAAGTTCGAAGCGTCAAAGGGCGGTAACGTAACCTATACCGACATAATGGGTATAGAGCGCAAGACCACCGCAAAGGAGGTCGAGGAGGCAACCAAGGATACGATTAGGATAATCGCCCGCGAGACCTCCGACCAGATAAAGAAGCTTAACGGAGGGAAGCCGGTATCCGCTATCTTCGTAGTAGGCGGAGGCGGCAAGATACCCGGATACACGGACTGTCTTGCGGAGGAGATGGGGATAGATCCCACGAGGGTCGCCGTGAGGGGAGAAGATGTGTTGAAGAACATAGACTTCAAGGATAAGTCGCTTCCTAGCGATTCGCTTCTCGTTACTCCTATCGGCATCTGCCTTAATTTCTTCCGACAGAAGAATAATTTCATCTTCGTATCCTTTAACGACGTGCAGTATAAGCTATATGACAATAATAAATTAAAGGTCATGGACGCCGCTGTGCAGGCAGGCTTTGCGAATGCTGATCTCTTTCCTAAGAGGGGAGCGGAGATAGCCTATACGATAAACGGCGATAAGAGGGTAGTGCGCGGCGAGATAGGAGAAGGAGCAACCATCATACTTAACGGTGACGAGAGCTCGCTTAATACGCCTATAAAAGCGGGGGATTCGATAGAGGTCACGCCATCGACTGCGGGAGCGCCTGCGCATCTAATGATCAAAGAACTGCCTGAATTTACTGATTCGCTGAAGGTCATATTCAACGGGAACGAGGTTCGGATACCGAAGTACGCAGAAGTGAACGGCGAGCTGAAGAGCGTATATTATGAGGTGCAGGATGGCGACGAGATAGTGATGAGGAATTATGTCACGGTAGAGCAGCTTTTAAGCTTCCTTGACGTGAAGGCGGAGAAGGATTCCGACATAATGATAAACAATGCCCCGGCGGGCAGTGATACTAAGGTTTATGAGAACTTTACGGTGGAGCTTCTGATAGATGATACTCCGCATTACAAAGAGACTGAAATCGACAGAGAGGTTTCAGCGTCTGAAGAGACTGAGGCGGACGGCAGGTCAGCAGAAAATACTGCATCAGACAATACTTCTGGCAGTGTTTCAGAAGACAAGCTTGCATCGGATGATGAGAATGGAGCAGATGCCGGTACGGAGCCTGATATGGATCATAGCACGAGCGCAGTGGGGACGGCTGGCATAGATGGTGCACATGGTGCAGACGAGCCTTCCTCGGAGCATAAGGAGAATGCGACAGAAGCTGCATCATCGCAGGGCACGGATCATATGACAGAGACGGCGTCTACACCTGCTCCGAAGCCTGATGAGACAGTCATAAACGTGATCGTTAACGAGCAGCTCGTGACGTTATCCGGCAAGAGGAGCTATGTGTTCGTCGATGTATTCGATCATATAGACTTTGACCTCTCAAAGCCTCACGGCAAGATGGTCATAACGAAGAAAAACGGCATGAGGGCTGAATATTCCGAGAATATAAAGGACGGCGACAGACTGGACATTTATTGGGAGAAGTAAAGGTATAATGAGATTTTGCAACATAGCGAGTGGAAGCTCCGGAAACTGTACTTACGTAGGTGATGAGGAAACGCATCTTATAGTGGATGCAGGCATATCGGGTAAGCGGATAGAGGCAGGGCTTAACGAATTAGAGCTTACGACAAAGGATGTGACGGGAGTTCTCATAACCCACGAGCATACGGACCATATCGGCGGGCTTCCGATACTGGCAAGGAAATTCGGGATTCCTATATACGCTACTGA
Source organism: Lachnospiraceae bacterium (assembly GCA_017455525.1). Lineage (GTDB taxonomy): Bacteria > Bacillota > Clostridia > Lachnospirales > Lachnospiraceae > NK4A144. The sequence continues at coordinate 41,175 of JAFTAP010000060.1, read as the reverse complement.
GGGCACCATAGATGCGATAAGCATGATGCCGAAATACGCAGGCATACCTGATTCTTTATTTAATGTAGTAAGGGCGGATCAGGAGTTTAATATAGGCGGATTTGATATACTCCCTATCGCTATATCTCATGATGCGGCGGAGCCTGTGGCGTATCGTCTTGAGAATAACGGAAAAAGAGCTTCCATAGCGACTGACTTAGGCGTATATGACGAGCATATCGTAGAGTGCATGAAGGACAGCGACATACTTATGCTTGAGGCAAATCATGACGTACACATGCTTGAGGTCGGACCGTATCCTTATCTATTGAAAAAGCGTATACTCGGAGAAAAGGGGCATCTTTCAAACGATCTCTGCGGAAGGCTTCTTACCGAGCTTATTTCAGACAGATTACAGCAGGTGATTTTAGGGCATCTTTCAAAGGATAACAACATGGAGGAGCTTGCATACGAGACGGTGAGGCTTGAGGTCACTATGTCCGACGATAATTATCGCTGGGGAGATTTCCCTGTGTGCGTCGCAAGACGGAATGAAAGAACGGAATGCTTTGCTTTGTCCTAAGGGGGTATCAGGCGAAGCCTGGTGGATTCCTTAGGACCCGGTGAGAATGGATCAATATTCAGAAAGGCTATAAGAGGATGAACGACGAGGAAATGAAGGAGATACAGGCGAAGGCTTCGGTGCTTATCGAGGCGCTGCCTTATATCAGGGAGTTTAACAGGAAGATAATAGTCATAAAGTACGGTGGCTCGGCAATGTCGGACGATGAAATAAAGGAGAGCGTGATAAAGGATGTGACGCTCCTAAAGCTTGTCGGCTTCAAGCCTGTCATAGTCCACGGCGGTGGCAAGGAGATAAGCCGTTGGATAGAAAAGGTCGGCATGGAGCCAAGGTTCGTGAATGGTCTCAGGGTCACGGATGCCGATACGATGGAGATAGCCGAGATGGTGCTTAATAAGGTCAATAAAGACCTTGTCACTATGATAGAAGGGCTTGGAATAAAGGGCTGCGGCATCTCAGGCAAAGACGGAGGACTGCTTCGTGTTAAGAAGAAGCTTGCGGACGGTGAGGACATAGGCTTCGTAGGTGAGATAACAAGCGTTGACACTACAGTTATCGAGCATCTTTTAGAGGATGATTTCCTGCCTGTCATAGCGCCTATAGGAATGGACGATGATTACCGGACTTATAATATAAACGCCGATGATGCGGCATGCTCGGTTGCAAAAGCGCTTAAGGCAGAGAAGCTTGCCTTCCTTACCGACATCAAGGGAATATACAGGGACATAAATGATCCGTCCACGTTTATTTCAAGGATGAATATAACAGAGGCAAGGGCGCTGCTTGAATCGGGATACATCGGAGGGGGCATGCTCCCGAAGCTTAATAATTGCATAGACGCAGTGGTGGGCGGAGTGAATAATGTAACTATATTAGACGGAAGAGTACTTCATTGCCTGTTGCTTGAAATATTCACGGACCGAGGCATCGGAAGCGCGATTTACAAATAACCGTCCGTGCGTGAGTGACAATATATTTTTTCATGCACCCGCCATGCTCCATCTGAACTAACTGCTAACTACGACTAGGTGTCCTGTTCCAGCCCATTTCGCCAAACAGGCTCATGGTCTGGGGACACAAAGTCTACGTAAGCAGTGGCGGAACGTCCAGTGGACGTTTCGCGGGTGCGTTTTGATGCGCTATGCGCATCAGCACCCCGGGGCGCCTCGGACCCAGACACGCTCAGCGTGTCTAAGCGGGTCTCAAAATATGCCAAAGGGCATATTTTGCTCCAAATGTGCCTGAAAAAACATATTATCACTTACGCACTACACAGTATATTGAGGTGAACTATGATAGATTACATGAAGCTCGGTGACGAGTATTTATTGCATACTTACAACAGGTACCCCATAGTGCTTGAGCGCGGCGAGGGGGTTAAGCTGTACGATGACAAAGGCAGGGAATATCTGGACTTTGCGGCGGGAATAGCCGTGTATGCCTTAGGCTATGGAAATAAGGAATTCAATGATGCATTGAAGTCACAGATAGATAAGGTGATGCACACTTCGAATCTTTATTATAATGAGCCTGCCTGTATCGCGGCGAAGGAAGTGTGCTATGCGACAAAGATGGATCGGGTATTCTTCACCAATTCGGGCGCTGAGGCCATTGAGGGCGCAATAAAGACCGCCAGAAAATATGCTTACTTAAAGGACGGCAGCACTGATCATAATATCATAGCAATGGAGCACAGCTTCCACGGAAGGACTATGGGGGCGCTTTCTGTCACGGGAAATGAGCATTACAGGGAAGCTTTTGAGCCGGGAATCGGTGATGTGAGGTTTGCTTCATTCAATGATATAGCGTCCTTAGAAGACCTTGCAGACGATAATACTTGTGCCATAATAATGGAAACGGTTCAGGGAGAGGGTGGAATATATCCTGCCGACGATGGTTTTATAAAGAGCGTCAGGAAGCTGTGCGACGAAAAGGGCATTCTTCTTATATTGGACGAGATACAGTGCGGTATGGGACGCACGGGTTATATGTTCGCATGGGAGAAATACGGGGTGAAGCCTGATATAGTGACGGTCGCAAAGGCTTTAGGAAACGGAGTTCCTGTCGGGGCTTTTGCTATGACATCAAAGGTGGCGGATAATTCCCTCGTGCCGGGAGATCACGGAACTACCTATGGTGGAAACCCTTTTGCCTGCGCTGCGGTCATAGAGGTCCTAAGACAGTTTAAGGAGCGCGACATAGTGTCTCATGTAAAAGAGCTTACCCCTGTGCTGGAGGTGGCGCTTGACGAATTAAAGGAGAAGCATGATATAGTATCAGACCGCAGGGGTATGGGCTTTATGCAGGCTCTTGAGCTTAAGGAAGCGTGCGCACCTGTCATAGCAGAGGCGCGGGAGCAGGGTCTTCTTATAATAAGCGCCGGAGCTAATATACTAAGGATAGTCCCGCCTCTTATAATAAATGAGGACGATATAAAAAATATGCAGATAAGACTTGACAAAGCTCTGGCAAAATCCTAAAATCATTTTCAAGTTTTCGGGGCGCCTTGTCAGCAGATACGACGAGGTAATTCTATGATTTACAGGATTTTTCTATTGCTTCCCTTGTGCATAATGCTATGCTCTTGCAGCAGGTCTTATTCTGATGAGGTTTCTTTGGACGAGCTTACGGATGTATCACTTTTATCGGAGGATGGCAGTGTATCTGACGAGGATAACGGCAGCCAGGATGCTTCTGTGAATGAAGCAGGTTCAGGTGATGATCATGATACGGTCGATGACGGTAAGATATATGTCTATGCTTGCGGAGAGGTCGTATCGCCGGGTGTGTATGAGATAGATGCTGACAGCAGGGTATTCGAGGTTATATCTCTTGCAGGAGGCACGACGGAGGATGCTGATATTTCATTCATAAATCAGGCGGAGGCTGTTTATGATGGCGAGAGGATTTACGTACCGGCTGTCGGAGAGTATGATATAACATATGGAGTGTCTGCGAGTACAGATACGAGCGATAACAGGATAAACATAAACACTGCTGACAGCGCGGGACTTCAGCAGATAAAGGGTATAGGTGAGTCGAGGGCAGGAGATATCATCTCCTACAGGGAGAGTAACGGGAGGTTTTCCTGCATAGAAGACATAATGAACGTGCCCGGTATAAAGCAGGGGACTTTTGACAAAATAAAGGATCAGATAAAGGTATAGGTAGAAGACGTGAAGGTACTTGTGGTAGACGACGAGAAGCTTATAGTGAAGGGGCTCAGGTTTTCTTTAGAGCAGGACGGGTATGAGGTTGACAGCGCTTATGACGGAGAAGAGGCGTTAAGCCTTGCAAGAAGCGGTGATTATGACATCATCCTGCTTGATATCATGCTGCCGAAGCTTACGGGCTTCGAGGTCTGCCAACAGATAAGAGAGAGTTCTGACGTGCCTATAATAATGCTGACCGCCAAGGGCGACGATATGGATAAGATACTGGGGCTTGACTACGGAGCTGACGACTATATCACGAAGCCCTTTAACGTGCTTGAAGTGAAGGCAAGGATCAAGGCGATACTTCGAAGAGCTAAGAGTGAGAAGCCGCAGCCGGTACCGGAGGATATCATTGTGTCGGGCGACTTAAAGCTTGATACGGCAAATCGTAGAGCTTACATAGAGGGTAATGAGGTGAATCTCACTGCGAAGGAGTTTGATGTCTTAGAGCTTCTTGCGACCAATCCCAATAAGGTATACAGCAGGTCAGACCTTCTAGACCTCGTATGGGGCAAGGATTATCCGGGCGACGGGCGGACCGTTGACGTGCATGTGAGAAGGCTTCGGGAGAAGATAGAGAAATCTCCGGGTGAGCCTCGCTTCGTACGCACGAAATGGGGTACCGGCTACTACTTCGAGGGGTAGCCCGTGGGTTCTCTTGTATCAAGCTTTTTTCAGAATATCAGATTCTACAGGAGCTTAAGGTTTCGTATCTTCCTTATTGTCCTGCTTATCGGAACGATACCCGCTGTCATAATGCGTTTTATCATGGTGAGGGGTTATGAGAACAGGGCTTTGAGCCAGAAGGTGTCAGAGGTTACGAATCAGTCTGCCATAGTAGCGGCGCATCTTGCCCGTACGGATTACTTCTCCGATACGAGTGATCCTGTCATAAACGATGAGCTGACCCAAATGTCAAACTTATACGATGGACGGATCCTCGTAATAAACGATGATTTCCTGATAATAAAGGACACCTATGGAAAGTCACAGGGAAGATACATAGTCTCTGCGGAGGTCATATCCTGCATGAACGGAAGCCGAAATATGTGGGTAACTGATGATGAGAACAGATACTTGGAGATCACGGTTCCGATACTGGACGAGACAACAGGGGCGGTCTATGGGGCGCTCGTAGCAAGCGCATCAACCGATAGCATACATGATAATGTCGAGGTCCTTGGAAGAAGGGCCCGCATAGTGGAGGCTGTGATCGCAGTAATCGTGCTGGTCATAGCATATGCTCTTTCCATGACGCTGCTAAAACCCTTCGATAAGGTTATAAGGGCGGTGGATTCCGTAAAGGAGGGCTTTGATCCGGGGACGGAGAGCATAGAAGTCCTTGATTACACCGAGACCAAGGACATCATGGACGCTTTTCATCATCTGATGTCAAGGATGAAGGAGGTTGACGATTCGAGGGAGGAGTTTGTTGCTAATGTCTCCCATGAGCTTAAGACCCCACTTGCTTCTATGAAGGTACTGTCTGATTCGCTGATACAGGGCGGTGATTCAGTGGATGCGGCAACCTATCGGGAGTTCATGCTTGACATAGCCGAGGAGGTAGACAGGGAGAATAAGATAATAAATAACCTTATGTCCTTGGTAAAGCTTGATGGAAACGAGACGGCAAAGATGAACCTTGAACCCAAGAGCCTGTCTGAAATGCTTAAGCAGCTGATAAAGACGCTGACCCCGCTTGCGGAGAAATCAAGGGTCGAACTCTTATATGAGGAGAAGACTGATGTTACGGCAAATATTGACGAGACCAAGCTTTCTCTTGCGATAATGAATCTTATAGAGAATGCCATAAAGTACAATAAAGAGGACGGATGGGTGAGGGTCACGCTTGATTCTGACCTGCAGTTTGCGGTGATCACGGTGTCTGATTCGGGAATGGGGATACCGGAGGAGTCGATAAACAGGATATATGACAGGTTCTACAGGGTGGATAAGTCCCACTCAAGGGAAATAGGCGGGACGGGACTTGGGCTTTCGATCACGAGGAATGCCATACTCTTGCACAGAGGGGCAATAAAGGCTGCGAGCATAGTGGGAGAAGGGACGACCTTCACAGTAAAGATACCTATTGCGGCGGGAGAAGCTGTATGAGGATTAAAAGGGAATTGTTAAATAGAACATGCGCGACGGTTTTTGTTCTGATGTTGGTTTTGCTTGCAGGGGCATTGCTCGTATCATGCGGTAAGAAAGCGCAGGAAGGAAGCGCATACAAGGTCTTCTTTCCCGATGCTGAGTACGCCTCGATCCTTAGTGAGGAGAGAACTGCGGTGTCTGCCAATTCATCAGGAGATAACGTGACCGTAATGCTGTCGATGCTTATGGAGGAGCCTTCGGATGAGGCGGGTGTCGCATCCATATCGGGAGACATCATACCAAGGAATGTCTCTTACGATGGACAGAGGGTGGTATTAGATTTTCCATCGGCATATCTTGATATGGATAAGACGAGGGAGATACTGGTGCGGGCGTCCGTTGTGGAGACGCTTACGCAGGATGAGGCTGTGAGGTCGGTGGCTTTTACGGTCGACGGAGCGGAGCTTATGGATGGAGAGGGAGCGCCTGTGGGAGATATGACGGCTGATTCCTTCATAAATAATACCGGAGCCGAGCTTAATTCTTACGCAAGGGCGAACGTAACGCTTTACTTTACTGACATAAACGGGAACGCACTCAAGCGGTATGATGAGAATGTCGTATATAATACCAATATATCTATGGAAAAGTTCGTGACGGAGACGCTTATCGGAGGACCTCTTGGCGTTAATGAGCAGAATGCTTATCCTACGCTTTCGCCTGAGACAAAGCTATTGTCGGTCATTATAAAGGACAGGATAGCTTATGCGAACTTTGACGCATCAGTAAGGGAAGAGCCTTATAATGTGAGAGAGGACGTGGCTCTTTATTCTATAGTGAATACGCTGACGGCTCTCCCCGGCATCGACCAGGTGCAGATCTCCATAGAGGGCTCGACAGAGGGAGTTTTCATGGATAAGTTCCCTCTTGATGAACTATATGAGCGCAACGAGGAGCTGATAGAATGAAATGAGAGGAGGCGATCGATATATAGTATGAAAAGACCCGCATGTATTGTCGGGTGCTCGCTGCTTTTATTCCTATGGCTTATATTTTATCTGAAGCCGCCGGAGCCCTTCTCAGATGACTCCGTATCAGGAATGAGCGTAGCAATATCGGGCATTATTGATGACAAATATCATAAAAATTCGAGTGATTATCTGATAGTTAGCAAAGCCGGAACTGTCTCCGGCATAGAATCCGAAAAGAAGTATAAGGTTATAGTTAAGTTAAAAAAGCAGATGGAAAGCCTCGGTGATCATCCCGCTATAGGGTCGCACCTTATAGTATCGGGAAAAGGCATGATATTCGCGAGAGCCAGGAATCCGGGTAATTTCGACCTTGCGGAGTATGAGATGATAAGGGGCGTTGATTTTGAGATATATGATGCGGAGATCGTAAGCTTCGGCAAAGGATCTAAGACAAGGTTTATAGACGAAGGGCTTTGCATTATAAGGGAAAGACTATCAAGGACGATTAATGAGCTATACGGAGACGAAGACGCTGGCATCATAAACGCCATGCTTTTAGGTGACAGGACGGGACTATCGGAGGAAATAAGGGATAGATACAGGATGTCAGGCATGAGCCATATACTCTGTATATCCGCTTTGCACATAACGTTGCTTGGAATGGGGTTCCTTAAAGTAGTCAGAAAGGCGGGGCTGGGAAGGATTTCGGCATATTCAATGACCTTTATAATGATGATCATTTATGGGAGGCTTACCGGCTCCGGAGTATCGACTGTAAGGGCTCTTATAACCTTTGCTCTTATGATGATAGCGGATATTGCGGGAAGGACGCCTGATCTATTATCATCTATGGCTGTCGCCGGGTCGGGGATACTTATTTTCAAGCCGCTGTATGCTATGGATGCGGGCTTTATCCTGTCATTCACGGCGGTCTGCGGGATAGGGTTGCTTAATCCTGTATTTAAGAGGCTTTTTCTCTCTAAGGGGACGATAGCGGATTCGATAAGGACGTCAATTTCCGTGACATTTTTCATGCTTCCTGTGACGCTTTATTTCTTCTATAGCGTTCCTGTATGGTCAGTGCTTATAAACCTTGTGGTGATCCCTCTTCTCGGTGTGTTGCTTGTTAGCTCCGTAGTATCTGTCACAGCAGGATGCCTGATTATGACCCTTGGAAGGATAATAGGTTTTCCCGCTAGGCTTATACTGCTTTTTTACAGAGGCATTACAAGGCTTAATGAATTGTTGCCTTTTTCACTTATAACAGCCGGGAGGCCTGAGATATGGCAGATAGTTCTTTATTATTTTATAGTTGCTGTCTGCATCTTATGGATAGAAAAGGGATATGATGCAGGGAGGCTAAAGAAGCTTCTTGCGACTTGTGATAAGGGCAAGAGGGGACTTTGGGAAATACGGTTGACTGTTCTTATCGGTGCGTGCCTTGCCGTCTTTATACTTTTCATACGTATAAGACCTGAGCTTTCTCTAACGATGATAGATACGGGGCAGGGAGACTGCCATCTGATAGAGCTTAAGGGAGGCAAGACAGTAATGATTGACTGCGGATCATCGGATGTGAAGGAGACTGCGAAATACAGGGTGATACCATATGTTAACTGCAGAGGGCATGACAGGATAGATTACGCTATAGTCACTCATACGGATGAGGATCATATAAATGGCTTTATAGAGATGCTCTCAAAGGATGTGGGGAGTATTGAGATAGGCACACTGATAATGCCGGATATTACTGATAGGGATGAGGGATATACGAGGCTTGTTAAGATGGCAGAGGATAAGGGAGTAGCAGTAAGGGTTGTAGGGACAGGTGATATTTTCAAGGTTGGGAATATCAGCTTCAAGTGTCTTAATCCAAAGAGAGGAGCAGTGTTTTCCGATGCGAATGAGTCGTCTGTCTGTGTTTTATTAAGTCTTAAAGACAGCGATTTCAAGGCATTATATACAGGGGATACAGAGGGTGAGGGCGAAGCTTCAATGATACGTGAGCTGTCGGAGATGGATTATGGGAAAAGATTGGGACTCTTAAAATGCGCACATCATGGTTCTCGATTCAGTACCCCGGAAGAACTGCTTTGCATGATAAGACCTGTGTATACCTTTATTTCCGCAGGAGTTAATAATCAATACGGTCATCCGCATGAGGAGCTTATAGAAAGACTAGAGGATGCGGGAAGCAGAACTTATGTGACGAATATATGCGGAGCGGTCAGGATGGACGTAGAGGGAGACAGGATAAGGGTAGAGAGGTTTATAGAGAATTAAAGAGAGGAGGAGCTTATATGAGGAAGTATAGATTAAGCACTATGGCATTTATTCTGTGCGTGATGCTATTATTTACGGATACCTTAAGAACATATGCTGACAGCATATCGGGAAACGGAGCCGGAGGTAGTGATGAACCGGGGGCAGTTTCAGATAATGAGTCGGGTAACGGTGAGTCAGGCAGTGCTTCCGGGAACGGGGTAGTACCGGAGAACGGATCAGGAAGCGCAAGCGGGAACGAGCCGGGAAGCGTAAGCGAGGATCAGATATATGAAATCGTGATTTCCTGTAACCTTGTAAGTAAGACAAAAAGGAGGGTCGGCATATTAATCTCTGCGGAAAGTAAGGGATCGGGTGTAGCTTTGATACAGGCAGAGAATGAGAGGGCGGGTATAAGGAAGACGATTTATAAGATCGCTGATAAAGACATTGATCCGGTGAGACCATCGGAGGACGGGAATGATGATGCCGTCGATGTGAAATTTACTTTAACAGCTAATGGCTCTTATATTTTCTATGCCTATGATGAAAAGGGAAACATGGATTTAATGAGGCTTTCAGTGTCAGATATAGAAAGGCGGGATATTTCCGCTTATCTTGAACTGGCGGAGCGCAACAGGATGGAGAGTGAGACCGGAACGTATGATGACAGTCAGAATGAGGATGGAGCTTATACCTTGAAGTTGGGAACTGCCTATATAGGTGGTGGCGGAACAGATACAGATTCAGACAGGGAAAAGGCTTATCGTAGCGGACAGGGCTATATCGTAAGAAGCGGGGATGGCAGCGGGACTGATACGGAGACAGCCGCATCCGGGAAATACAAGGACTGGAGCATGCTTAGGAACAGGGAAAAGAGAAGCGACTTCAGAGCATGGTATGAGCCGTACGCTTTATCGGGTGACAATATAAAGCCGCAGCCCTTGGAGAATGTATTGGATCTTTCTGACTATGAGACAGACTTATTCAATGCAGATTACAGAGAAGAGGAGGAAGAGGGGGAGGGAGTATTAGGAGAGTCTGCCTCGCCTTATGAGGACGGAGATAAAGGCGGATTCCTTGATTTGAAATTCAGCCGTCCTGATGATAACATAGAGAGCATGAATGACAGTAACAGGATCATCATAATAGGCATTATAATCTTCATTATCATACTCGTGATGATGCTTACGGCTTTTATGCTCATGCGGGGAGCTAAGGAAAAGAATGTTAAGGTAAGGGTTAAGAAAGGCTCCGACCGCAAGGGAACCGGTAAAGCATCCGGCAGCAGCGGCAAAGCCCGTCCTAAGGCAAGATCAAAGTCAGAAGCTCCGGTTAAGTCGAATAAAACGGGATCCTCTAAAGGAAAAACACAGGCGAAAGCAAAGAGCGGGGTCTCGGCTAAAGCTCCGTCTGCTTCGGGTAAAGGCGTTAGCGGCGGTATGACCGGAAATGTCGGAAAGACACCTGCATCTAATGGACTGACTGATGACGGCATAGAGAAATATGCGAAGATGACCATGGAATATGCAAGGTCGAAGCTGGGCATAGAGCTTGATAGAGTCTCGCTTAAGAAGTATTATTCAGAAAGACACGGTTTCGACTGCGTTGATTTCACCTACAGGCTTCCTGAGGGTACGGCTACGTCGCAGTTCAAGCCTCACTTAAATGATGTGGATACGGCGCTTACCAATGTGTCGGGCAAGGATACGATCACATTTCCGATGGGAAACGATACGGGAGTGTATAAGACCACGTTTTACTTGAATAAGTAATCGTATATCAGGATAACGGTTTCATACCGGTTCCGTCAGAATTATTTAATTATTTTTATCCGGGAAGGTGGAGAGAAATATGAAGGAAATATTAGACTTATATTTAGCTTTTCTTAAAATAGGAGCCGTGAACTTCGGCGGAGGGTATGCTATGCTTCCGCTTTTAGAAGAGGATCTGAATAAGAAAAGAGGGTGGGTGACGACAGAGGAGCTTATGGATTACTTTGCTATAGGGCAGTGTACTCCTGGGGTCATAGCTCTTAACGTGTCTACATTCATAGGAAATAAGAGACGTGGCATAGCCGGCGCTTCCGCTGCGACACTTGGATTCCTTACCTGCCCTATAATCATCATATTGGTCATTGCGGCGTTTCTTACGAACTTCGCTGACATACCGATTGTGCAGAATGCATTCGCAGGTATCAGGGTATGCGTCTGCGTGCTGATACTTGAGGCTGTGATGAGGCTTTGGAAGAAGTCGATAGTAGACAAGATCGCATTCGTTATATATGTGATAATATTCTTGCTTATGATATTCGGGGATCTGCTTCCTGTGAAGGTTCCGGCGGCGATTCTTGTAATAGCTGCGGGTATTGCGGGGATACTTATAAGGGGACATAAGGAGGTGACGGCATGATTACGCTTTTCCGTTTATTCCTTGAGTTCTTTAAGACGGGGCTTTTCTCCGTAGGCGGGGGACTTGCGACGCTTCCTTTCCTGTACGAGATATCGGACAGCACGGGTTGGTTCACGCATGCGGATATAGCGGATATGATAGCGATATCCGAGTCAACGCCAGGAGCCATAGGAATAAATATGAGTACCTATGCGGGCTATCAGACGGCGGGATTTATCGGCGGGATAATAGCAACGGTATCGCTTGCGCTGCCGTCCTTTATCGTCATACTTATAGTTGCGAAGTTTCTTGATAAGTTCAAGGGAAACCGTTATGTGGACGCCGCCTTTTATGGACTTCGTCCGGCATCCATAGCAATGATATCCGCTGCGGGGATCAATGTCGTCAAGATCGCGCTGATCAATATACCCGCTTTCATGGAGAGTCATAATATCGGGCAGCTTATAGTGTGGAAAGGACTTATACTTGCTGTCATTATTTTTGTGGCGAGGAAGAAATTAAAGCTGCATCCGATCGTATTCATAGCAGCATCGGCTGTGACAGGGGTTGTGTTCAGGTTTGCAGGAGTGTAAATTGTATCAACAATTTACACTCCCGTATTTGACGGGGGAGGGATTTTTGATGGACGAGAGTAAGCTTATAGACGGAATAAAGGAAGCCGCAAGGGAGGCGGGGCAGATAATGAAGGATGCCGTGCGCCCGAAGGTGATGGAAAAGAGCGGGCATGCGAACTTCGTCACGGAGACTGATGAGAGGATACAGGAGTTCCTTATAGAGCGGCTGACTAAGGTGCTTCCGGAGGCTTCTTTTCTTGGAGAAGAGGAAGGGCAGGACGTATATACCGAGAAAATGGGTCATGGCTTCGTATTCGTCATAGATCCGATCGATGGTACGTCCAATTTCATATACGCCTACCATCCGTCTGTGGTATCCATCGGATTATTAAAGGATAAGAAGCCATACATGGGAGTGGTCTATAATCCTTATGATGATATGATGTTTGAATCGATCACGGGCATGGGAGCGTATATGAACGGTGAGAGGATAATGTCGTCTGACGCACCGCTTTCTGATTCCCTTGTGGTATTCGGGACTGCTCCTTATTATACGGAGCTTAGGGACGAGACCTTCAGGATAGCGAAGTCGCTTATGGACAAGTGCGTGGACATCAGACGCTCCGGCACGGCGGCATGGGATATGTGCTGTGTCGCTATGGGAAGATGCTCGCTTTACTTTGAGATGAAGATACAGCTGTGGGACTATGCTGCGGCAGCACTTATAGCATCAGAGGCAGGCTGCACGGTGACAGACATTAAGGGCAATCCCTTATCCTACACCGGTGCGTCATCTACACTTTGCAGAGCCAGGGGAGTTAGGGGGATTCCATTTTAATTTTTTCGTTGCAAGGGTGGGATTCTTGTAGTAGAATATCTTTTACTTTTATAGAAAACGGATGACATCCTGTTATCCGGTGTTATTGCATTCAGTCTGGGTAAATCATTTATATTCCAATCGTATTTTGCAGTACGGCAGAGTTGACGGCAGTTTGTTTTTGCTGTCCGGATTATTTTAAGAAAGGATGTGATTTTATGAAGGATAAGGAGATTTCCGGGATAATAACTATTTCGCTTTGCATATTCAGCCTGACGCTTATATTGAATATCATATTGGTGCATTTCATGGTTTATGCGGCTACGGCTGAGGAGCTGACAGGCGGGGAAATAAGAGCGGTTGACGCTTTAGGACATGATGTGGGCTTTGATGAGGATTTTAATACCGTGAATGCGGGACCTGTCAGGTTCTTATTTGACGAAGAAAGGCTTGGCGACGGTGAGGCTTATATTTATGATGACTTTAAGGAGAGCACGCTGAATCCTATCGAGGACAGGGAATACGACCTTATGCCGGATGAGGATGAGGGAGAGGTCTTATTTTACAAGAAGGGCTTTGACGGCGAGCTTACCAGGCTTGGAGGTATATTCAAGGTGAATTTTAAGGAAGGTATATATGAGAAGCCGGAGGTTAAGATTTCAGAGGGGAATGACGGAGTTGCCATCACTGTGTCGCCGCTTGATGACTCGCGGGTGTATGCTGATATCAGGGGGCGGAAGAATGGCACTGTGGAGGAGGTGGAGACTAAATCTGATTTCTTGCTTAAGGACGACGGCATATACAAGATAGCGGTTTATGCGGAGGACGGCATGGGACACAGGGTGTATGCTGATATACCTGCGGAGATCATGCTGGACAGAACTCCGCCGACGCTGGAGGAAGCTGCTCTTACAGGTGGCATTTTGAGAGAGTCGGTAAGCATACCGATTAAAGCCTATGATGAGGTATCAGGGCTTTCTGCTATATATGTACAGGCAGGAGATGAGGAGCCGGTTATTGCGGATACGATAGAGATAAGGCCGCCTTTCAGGGGTAGCATAACATATTGGGCAGAGGATAAAATGGGGAATGTTACCGATAAGCTCACCCTTGGCGAAGACATAATAGCGGATGACGAACCGCCTGTGATATCTGCGAGTGAAACCGGTATGGACGAAGACACGTTAATTCTTATAGTAGGCGCATATGATGATACGGCGGGGGTTAAGAGTGTGACTATTTCAACAGGCGAAAGGATCCTTTATCGTGGGAATGGCAGCAGGGAGATAGTTAATATAGATATATCTAAACTTCCCTATGGCGAGAGGACATATCGGATATATGCTTCCGACCTTGCGGGTAATGAGGCGGTTAGCACTTTTACCGTGGAAAAGAAGGATGGGAAAGCTCCGTCGCTTACGATAAAAGGGGCTACGGATAAGGGAATATACGGCAGGGATGTGGCCATAAGAATTAAGGCGGAGGACGATTCGGAGCATGATTGTACGATAAAAGGGACAGTAAGCCGCTATTTGCTTTCGGGAGAATATATCGGAGATACTGATAATAAAGGTATTAACGATATGATTCTTGATTTTAATGAGAGCGGCATATATATAGTAAAAGCCGAAGTGTCTGACGGTGCGGATAATAAGACTTCAAGGAGCATAGCCTTTGCCATAGATAAGGACGCTCCTATTATAAGAGGCCTATTAGGCCTTAATGGAAGCGTGCTTAAAAGCTTCATGCTGGAGCATACCGAGGATATGGCGGCAGACGACAGCATGGTCGAGGTGAAGGTGCTGCTAAATGGCATGGATTATGACGGAAGTGAGCTCACGAAGAGCGGGAAATACAGACTTTCGGTGCTTGCGATGGATGAATTCGGCAATAATTCCACGGAGAATGCGAGCTTTGAGATAAGGGGGTAAGATATGGTATCATATAAAATTGGAAATTTGTCAAAAGATAAGAATGTATTTAAGGGTGGTAATCAATGTACAGAGATAATACTAAGGTAATACATATAGGCGACAGAGTCATAGGCGGGGGAAACCCCATACTTATACAGTCCATGACGAATACGAGGACGAGTGATATCGACGCTACCACCCGCCAGATACTGACGCTTGAGGATGCGGGCTGCGATATAATAAGGTGCACGGTGCCCGATGAGGAGTCCGCAAGGGCGGTAGCCGAGATCAAGAAGAATATACGCATACCGCTTGTCGCTGATATTCACTTTGACTACCGTATGGCTATAGCGGCTATTGAAAACGGGGCGGATAAGATAAGGATAAATCCCGGCAATATAGGCGGCAGGGAAAAACTTGTCGAGGTGGTGAGGGCTGCAAAGGATAAGGGCGTTCCGATAAGGGTTGGTGTGAATTCCGGCTCGCTTGAAAAGGAGATAGTTGATAAGAATGGCGGAGTGACTGCGGACGGGATAGTAGAATCCGCTCTTGATAAGGTACACATGATAGAGGAGGCGGGCTATGACAATATCGTAGTCTCCATAAAGTCATCTGATGTGATGATGTCGATAAAGGCACACGAGAAGCTCGCCCCTGTGTGCCCTTACCCTCTGCATGTAGGCATAACCGAAGCAGGCTCTGTCATATCGGGAAATATAAAATCAGGAGTGGGTATAGGCATCATATTGTACGAGGGAATAGGCGATACGATCAGAGTGTCGCTTACGGGGGATCCTGTAGAGGAGATAAAGAGCGCCCGCATCATACTAAGGTCGCTGGGACTTCGCACGGGGGGAGTCGAGATAGTGTCTTGCCCTACCTGCGGGAGAACCGATATAGACCTTATTGCTTTAGAGAGGGAAGTCGAGAAGATGCTGTCAAAGTACAGCAAGCTTAATATCAAGGTAGCCGTGATGGGCTGCGCCGTGAACGGTCCGGGAGAGGCAAGGGAAGCAGATATCGGGGTAGCCGGTGGTCATGGCGAGGGTCTTATTCTCCGCAAGGGAGAGATCATACGTAAGGTAGCAGAATCAGAGATAGTAGGGGCATTGGAAGATGAGCTCAAAAAAGCCTTTCTTTGAAGTATTTAATTCTTATGAGCCGGCATCCGCTGAGATAAAGGATATGCTTACCGATGTGAGCGTGTCGGGTATCACGATGACGACCACGAGGTCTAAGGTTGATGTGTATATCGACAGCCCGCATCCCTTGCATAAAAAGGATATATACGCTCTGCAGAAGGAGCTTGCGGGGAACCTTGACAGGAATGGCAAGGTGAAGGTCATGATCCATGAGAGGTTTACCTTGTCTCCGCAGTATAACGCTTCTAATTTCTATGATGAATATAAGGGAAGCATAGGCTACGCCATGAAAGCGGAGCACCCTGTCATGTATTCCGTCTATCATCAGGCGGACAAGCGTTTCGAGAATGAGAGCAGCATGGTGGTCACGCTTTCGGATACGATAGTGTCGCATGACATAGCGGATGACCTTAGGGGCTACCTCACGGATATTTTTGAGGACAAGGCGGGGCTTGCTTTTAATGTAAAGATAGGCTATGAGAAGGCGGAGGCTGACCCTGTAAGGGCGGAGGCAGAAAGGCGCGTGCAGCAGGAGATAGCTGCTATATCGGAAAGGGCGATTACCGTAAGGAATAAGAGCGCATCCGAGGCAAAGCCTGAAAAGATAAGATATTCAAGGAGCAGTTCTAAAGGCTCTTATTCAGGAAATAATAAATCGTCCGGGAACGAGTCCAAATATCCCGCAAGGTCTTATGCCAAGAAGTCTGACGACCCGGATGTCATATTTAGGAGCGACGTGCCGGAGCAGTCCATACCGATAGCGGATATAGACGGCGAGGCAGGCGACGTGACGATAAGGGGCGAGGTCGTATCCTACGAGGATAAAGAGGTCAAGGACGGGACACTCCTTATGATGAGGTTTAATATAACCGACTATACCGATACCATTGGCGTAAGGATATTTCCGCCTATAGAAGAAGGCAGGAAGCTTAAGAAGGACATAGCCGTAGGTAAGTTCCTCAAGATAAGGGGAGCGCTGTCGATAGGAAAATATGAACACGAGCCGTCGATGAATATGGTGCGGGGGATAAAGAAGATTCCTGATTTCAGAGCGAAGCGGGAGGACAACGCTGTAACGAAGAGGGTTGAGCTCCATTGCCATACGAAGATGAGCAACATGGACGCTGTGGATGATGTGGAGACTGTATTAAAGACTGCCGACAGATGGGGCTGGAAGGCGCTTGCGATAACGGATCACGGCTCTGTGCAGGGATTCCCTGTCGCAAATCATGTGAAGTTCAGCGATGAGAATAAGGACTTCAAGATAATCTACGGAATGGAAGGCTACATGGTTGACGACATGAAAAATGCCGTTGACGTATCGGGAGAGCCGGATACATCCATACCTCACATGCTTGACGATACATATTGTGTCTTTGATATAGAGACAACAGGCTTTTCTCCCGTGCATAACCGCATCATAGAGATAGGCGCTGTCATAGTGCAGGGCGGCAGGATAGTTGACAGCTTCGATGAATTCGTAAATCCCGAATGTCCTATACCTTACAGGATAACAAAGCTAACCACGATAACAGATAACATGGTAAAGGATGCGGACACGATAGATAAGGTGCTTCCGAGGTTCCTTGATTTTACAAGGGGAGCCGTCATGGTAGGACATAACGTGACCTTTGATATTTCCTTCATAGCGGAAAATGCAAAAAGGCTTGACATCCCTTTTGACAGGATGTATGCCGATACGCTGATGCTCTCAAGGATATTGCTTCCGAGGCTTGGAAGGCATACGCTGGATCGTGTGGCTAAGGAGCTTGGCGTAGTACTGGCTCAGCATCACAGGGCTGTGGACGATGCAACTGCTACCGGCGGTATATGGGTGAAGCTTTGTGATTTGATGAGGAATCAGGGGATAGAGGAGCTTAATGAGGCAAGGGAGAAGCTATCGCTTCCGGAGGAAGCAATGCAGCATCTTATGCCTTTCCATGTTACGCTGCTTGCAAAGAATGAGACAGGGCGTGTCAATCTTTACAGGCTAGTGTCTATGTCGCATGTGAAGTATTTCGGAGGGAGCTATGAGAAGGTTCCGAGGATTCCAAAGAGCGAGCTTATAAAGCACAGAGAGGGGCTGCTTATAGGGAGTGCCTGCGAGAGAGGCGAGCTGTACAGGGCTTTGATCGATGACAGGCCTGATGAGGAGATAGCGAATATCGTAAGCTTCTATGATTATCTTGAGATACAGCCGGCATCTAACTATCTGTCGCTTATAGAGCGGGATAACGACATCACGTCAGAGGAAGACATAAAGGAGATAAACCGTAAGATAACGGAGCTGGGAGAGCAGCATGATAAGCCTGTGGCAGCTACCGGAGATGTGCATTTCATAGACCCGGAGGATGCAATATACAGGGAGATAATAAAATACAGGCCCGACGATAAGAGGTCACAGGCGCAGCCGCCGCTTTATTTAAGGACTACCGATGAGATGCTTGAGGAATTCCAGTATCTGGGCTCTGATAAGGCAAGAGAAGTCGTGATAGAGAACACGAACCTTATCGCTGATATGATCGACCGAATCTATCCGGTGCGTCCCGATAAGTGCCCGCCCGTCATAGAGAGGTCGGATGAGATACTTCGGGATATATGCACGAAGAGGGCTCATGAGCTGTACGGTGATGTGCTGCCGGATATGGTGCAGGACAGGATGGAAACAGAGCTTAGATCCATAATCGGAAACGGCTACGCCGTCATGTATATAATCGCTCAGAAGCTTGTGTGGAAAAGTAATGAAGACGGCTACCTTGTGGGAAGCCGCGGCTCTGTCGGTTCATCCTTTGCGGCATACCTTGCGGGGATAACGGAGGTTAATTCTCTGCGTCCGCATTATCTCTGTCCTAAATGCAGGTATTCGGACTTTGATTCTGATGTCGTGATGAAGTATCACGAGGAGAATACCTGCGGCATAGACCTGCCTGATGCCGTATGTCCTGAATGCGGTGAAAAGCTTCAGAAGATGGGCTTTGATATTCCCTTTGAGACCTTCTTAGGCTTCAAGGGTGATAAGGAGCCTGATATAGACCTTAACTTCTCATCTGATTATCAGTCTAAGTCGCATAAGTACACGGAAGTCATATTCGGTGCGGGACATGCCTTCAGGGCAGGCACGATAGAGACGCTTGCGGATAAGACGGCTTTTGGATATACGAAGAAATATTACGAGGGTCATGAAACGCATGTAAGATCGGCAGAGCTTGACAGGGTGGCTTTAGGCTGTACGGGAGTGCTTAGGACTACGGGACAGCATCCGGGAGGGGTCATAGTCCTGCCGCATGGAGAGGAGATAGATACCTTCACACCGATACAGCATCCTGCAGATAAGATGGACGACCCTACGATAACGACGCATTTTGACTTCCATTCGATAGACCATAATCTGTTAAAGCTTGATAATCTCGGACATCAGGACCCGGAGATGATAAAGTTCCTTCAGGATATCACTGATGTGGATCCGAAGGAGATACCGCTTGATGATAAGAAGGTGATGACGCTTTTTAAGGACACGTCTGCGCTTGGCATCTCGAGCTCCGATATAGGCGGTACGCCGAATGGCTCCATGGGGCTTCCGGAGTTCGGAACGGACAATGCCATAAAGATGGTAATGGAAGCGAAGCCTCAGAACTTCACGGATCTGGTCAGGATCTCAGGACTTGCGCATGGTACCGATGTCTGGGCAGGGAATGCCGAGGAGCTTATAAAGAGCGGCACAGCTACGCTCTCTACCTGTATCTGCTGCCGTGACGACATCATGCTCTATCTCATAGGCAAAGGGCTTGACAGCCAGGAGTCCTTTAAGATAATGGAGAACGTAAGAAAGGGAGCCGTCGCAAAGGGGAAGTGCGATAAATGGGATGAGTGGAAGCAGGACATGGCAGACCATGGCGTTCCCGATTGGTATATAAAATCCTGCCAGACCATTAAATATATGTTCCCGAAGGCTCATGCTGCGGCCTATGTCATGATGGCGTACAGGATAGCGTGGTTCAAGGTCTATATGCCGCTTGCTTATTACTGCGGCTATTTCTCCGTGAGGGCGAATGGCTTTTCCTACGAGAAGTGCTGTCAGGGTCCCGATATGCTGGCAGAGCTTATAGCGGATTACCGCAAAAGGGAGAATGAGCTTAAGGACACGGAGAAGAAGGAGCTTCGCGACATGAGGATTACGCAGGAGATGTATGCGAGGGGCTACGAGTTCTGTCCTATCGATCTGAATAAGGTCGAAGCGAGGCGTTTTCAGATAGTGGATGGTAAGATAATGCCGGCGCTTTCTTCGATATCAGCTATAGGCGTGAAAGCAGCGGACGCTTTGATCTCTAAGATAAGCGAGACAAGAGATAAGGGTCCCTTCCTTTCAAGAGATGATTTCTGTCAAAGGAGCGGCGCAAGCCCTGCTATGGCGGACAGGCTTACAGAGCTTGGCATACTTGAAGACATGCCTGAATCAAATCAGCTCTCGCTTTTTGATCTATAGAGGTAAAATAGAGTTCAAAGGGATTCGGGACATTTATACGGAGGGACTTATGGCTAAGAATAACGCTAATATACAGGTAGCTACAGAGACAGATCCCAACATTCTGAGGGACAATATCTCGTATACGTTCGATTAGCTTTGCAAGGAGATTTATAGTAAGCGAAATATGTAATTTCGCTTACTATAAATCCTCCGGCGGATGCGCTCGGATTTTGTAAGGAAATATGCCGCTTTCAGCGGCCAAAATCCGACGCAGTAAACGCCAAAACGAAAAGAGTTTTGTCGTTTACTATAATAATGATTTAAAGCAGTGATTCATACAGGTTTGCTGCTTTTTTCTTTTGGCATCTATCGCTAATTTATTTGCTGTAGATGCCGTTTTTGTTTTAAATCACAGGGTGAAATGAAACAGGGCGCTGCGTAAAAGCAACGCCCTGAATGACATTCTGTTAGTGTAAAGCCGCTATTTATGCGAACTTACGGATAAGCGACTTCGAAATAAAAATTCGCAAAGTGTGTACTTTGCGAAAATCCACGGCCAAACGACCATCATTTATTTTAGCCTACTTGCAAACGCTTTGCAAGTAATAAGAAACGACAACAGCCTGACTCAACGGCCTGACTAAAGGACGAATATCACACGTTTTCGCCGGCAATCAGCAAGCTCATACTTTAGCACATCTACTATATCGGCGTATGATTCCGATTTCTTTAGTGTTACCAGAAAATTTATTACAAACAAGTCCCAGACAGTATGGGAAATAGCCCTGACGATGATAGTCTCAAGGGCTATAAGCCGTCAAAAAATGCGTCAGCAAACAACAAAGGAGGAATGCTATGTCAAGAAAGGGAGAGAACATCTATCGGAGGAAGGATGGTCGCTGGGAGGCAAGGTATATCGTGGGGCACGCTGGGAATGGAAGGACCATTTTCAGGTCTGTTTATGCCCCGACTTACACAGAAGCCAGGGAAAAGAGGAAAGAAGCCCTTCGGGAGTATGAGGATGCAAAGGAAGAGATCGCAGCGAAGACCGGAACTGTGGCTGTCATAGGGGAAGCGTGGCTGGCGGATAAGTCCCACAAATGGAAGGAATCCACAAGATGCCGCTATCGTGAGAAATTTGGACTCTATGTCATCCCGGAGTATGGGGAACGCAGTCTGGCGGGCATCACCACGGAGGAGGCAGAGAGCTATATCGTAAAGCTCCAGAGCGAGGGTCTGCCTGGCAGGAAGCCTGTCGGAACGAGTACGGCAAGCCTCGTGCTGACCGTGATCAAGGACATCGTGAAATATGCCCGCAAGCATGGATTTCAGACAGGCCTTGTGCCGGAATGCATAAGCGTAAAGCGTGACAGAAGCGAGAACACCGTATTCTCAGAGAAGGACGAGTGCCGATTGGTGCATAGACTAAAGACGGATACGGACGAGACCGGCGCCGGTGTGCTGACCTGCCTGTTCACAGGGATCAGGATCGGCGAGCTGTGTGCCTTGAATTGCGACGACATCGACCTGGAGCAGTGCGTACTCCATGTGAGACGGACTATGCAGAGGCTGCCCGTTGAGAACGGTGCCACAAAGACTGCGGTGCGGATCGATGCGCCAAAGTCGGACTGCTCTGTCAGGGACATCCCCTTTAATAAGGGGCTGGCTGACATCATCCGTCCATTCCATAAACCTGGGGCATTCCTGCTGACAGGGGATAAGGTGAGGTTCGTGGAGCCACGGACCATGGAGATCCGCTTTGCGAGACTCCTCGATGAGTGCGGGATCGGGCAGGTCAATTTCCATGTGACAAGACACACCTATGCGACACGCTGCATCGAGCGCGGAATGGATGCCAAGACGCTGTCGGAGCTTCTGGGACATGCCAGCGTGTCCACCACGCTGGACAGATATGTCCATCTGTCAATGAGGCATAAGGCAGAGAGTGTGCGACTTATCGAGGATCTGTTGTGAATTTTTTTAGCCGTCACAAAAAATGGTCAGCTTTCAGAGTGCCTTGTGATAATGGGTGCCTTTAATACGACATCGCAAAGTACACACTTTGCGAAAACCCAAGAGGACGGCGTGGGGATACGGATCATGCGGGAGGCGGTCTCTCTGTCAGGAGGTCGTGAACGGGATCGGATACAGGATCTTGCCTACATGACCGGCTGCAGGATGTGATGACGGATGTGGTATGTGATACAGACCCTGAAGGGTAAGGAGAGGAAGGCAGTAGAAGGTATCAGGAAGGATGTAGCGGAGCCGGGCGAGGATGTCTTCATCATGGAGAACGAGAAGATGTTCAAGCTTGGAGGCGTATGGAGGCCTGAGAGGAAGAACCTGTTTCCCGGATATCTCTTCGTCGTGACAGAGAGGGCAGAGGAGTTCAATCTGTCGCTCCATGGCAAGTTCAGAACTTTGAAGCTCATGACTGTGGATGGTGATATCGTTCCGATACAGCCGGAAGAGGAGGAGTTCCTGATGCGCCTGGGAGGCGAGGAGCATGTCGTGAAGTATTCAGAGGGCTTTCTGGACGGTGACGAGATAGTTATCGAGACCGGACCGATGAAAGGCCTCGCGGGCAAGATCAGGAAACTATACAGGCACAACAGGGAGGCCTTGATTACCATCAGACTCTTCGGACGTGACATGGATGTAAGGCTGGGCGTCGGGATCGTGAAAAAAATCTGACCACAGCCAACAAAAGCATGGACGGCAGCGGGCTGTCAGAGGATATATTTAGACTTTCAAGAAACCGTGGAACATATGTGACGTTCTTAAACGCAGTATGGGATGCGGCGGACATAGCTTTTTTACCAGAGTGACCGAGCAGGTCATTCCGGCGAAGCTATGCATAACGAAGCAAGTGTCAGTTCCGACTATGGCAAAGAAAAAGAAGAAAGTAATCACATACGGATCATTCGATCTCTTCCATGAGGGTCACTATCAGCTCTTAAAGAGGGCGAAGGAGCTTGGCGACTATCTCATAGTAGGCGTTACGACCGAGCACTACGACAGGCTTAGAGGAAAGCTTAATCTTGTTGATCCCATACGCACCCGCATGAACAATGTCTGGAACACGGGCTTCGCAGACGAGATAATAGTTGAGGATCATGAGGGACAGAAGGTCGAGGACATACAGCATTATGACATAGACATCTTCACGCTAGGAAGCGACTGGGTAGGGCGCTTCGATTATCTTAAGCAGTATTGCGAGGTCGTGTATCTGCCAAGGACTGTCGGAATATCGTCCAGCGAGCTGCGGGATGCAAGAAATAAGATAGTCCGGCTCGGGATAATAGGTACTGGGCGTATAGCTCCCAGATTCCTTAAGGAGACGAGCTACGTATCCGGTATAGAGGTCACTTCGGCATACAATCCCGAGAAAGACAGTGCGGAGGCATTCGCGAAAGAGTATCAGGTTAAGACTTGGACTGAGGGCTTCGATAGCTTCTTATCTGATACGGATGCCGTCTACGTGGCGTCTCCGAACGAGACACACAGTGAGTATGTCCGGAAAGCGATTAAAGCCGGCAAGCATGTATTATGTGAGAAGCCGATGACTTTCACGTATGCAGAGGCAGAGGAACTGTATGACCTGGCTTCCGATAAAGGCGTGACACTAATGGAAGGAATAAGGACGGCGTACCTCCCGGGATTCCAGCAGCTGCTCTCAGTTGCAAAGGATGGCACCATAGGGAAGATATGTGATGTGGAGGCGTGCTTCACGAGAATAGGCACACCGGGATCTAGGGAGATGACCGACGCAAGGTACAGTGGAGCTTTCCTTGAGTACGGCAGCTACACTATGCTCCCGATAATAAAGATGTTCGGCAAGGAATACGAGGACGTGCAGATAGATTCAGTCTATGGAAAGGACGGGATAGACATATTCACCAAGGTGCAGTTCCGCTATAAGGACGGAATGGCTACCGCAAAGGCGGGAGCCGGTGTGAAGTCTGAGGGTGAGCTCATAGTGTCAGGTACTAAGGGCTATATCATAGCTAAGTCACCGTGGTGGCTCACGAGGAGCTTCGATGTAAGGTACGAGGATCCGGGTGTAGTGGAGCATCACGAAGCAAACTTCCAAGGTGATGACGGTCTAAGGTACGAGATAGCAGAGTTCATGTCGAAGGTGAATGGCACGGGGGGCAAAGATTACAAGCTTACCGCAGGGGAGTCTATAGCGATGTCGGATGTCGTGGAAAAATTTATGATAAAGAGACGCGACCTTAGGAGATCCATCAATTGAGATTTGGGATCATAGGTACCGGAAGGATAGCGAGAAGGTTCGTACCTGAATCATATACCGTGCCTGATGTAAGCATTTCTGCGGTATACAACCCACACTCTGGAGGAGCACAACAGTTCATAAACGATATATGGGATACAGGGGCAGTATGGAAGCCAAGCAGTTTACCGAGCTGGGAAGTTATGTGGCGCTGCCTGTGCTGGATCTGTTAGGAACAGAATATAAAGATATATCGTTTGAGAGCCTAGATAACGATAAAGGCATAGATATCTTCACTAAAGTTCATGTAAGCTATGATGATAAGATAGCAGATCTTACCTGCGGACTGGGCGTGAAGTCTGAGGGAAGATTGCTAATTGGCGGGACAAAAGGCTATATAAAGGTCGATGCCCCATGGTGGAAGACAAGACATATAGAAGTGCATTATGAGGATGAATCAAAGACCGTCACCTACGAAGAGCCTTTCGAGGGAGACGGGCTGAGGTATGAGATAAGCTGTTTCTTCGATATGGTGAGAGAAGACAATAATTTAATGAATACTAAACAGAGATCAATAGTGATGACAGGGATAATGGAGAAGTTCCTGTCACAGAGAGCGGCATAGCATGAAGATATGGGCGCACAGGGGATGCAGCCAAAGATACCCTGAGAACACACTTACCGCATTCAGCAAAGCGGCAGAGCTACACGATAAGGGGCTTGAGGGTATAAGAGTTTGATGTGCAGCTCACTAAAGACGGAGAGATAGTCGTGATCCACGATGAGCATATAGACCGCACGACGGACGGCTATGGTTTCGTCCGTGACTATACTCTAGATGAACTAAGGACATTCCACATACATACAGGAAAGGCAGAGGCAGAGCATATACCAACGCTCACAGAAGTTTTGGACCTGCTTAAGGACAGGATGCAGAGAGGCTTCCGCCTAAACATAGAGCTGAAGAACAGCATCTACCCGTACCCCGGCATGGAAGCCAAAGTGCATGATCTGGTCGAAAGCTACGGACTGCAGGATAAAGTAGTATATTCAAGCTTCTCGGCAAAGTCTCTTGAGACTATGAGGGGCATAGATCATGATGTAGAGATAGGCATGCTCGACAGCAGGGTGTCTGATTGCTTATATAAGTTGAAGGGCGGCTGCGGTGCCAATGCGCTTCACCCATACTGGCAGGGCATGGATCTTCCTAAAGAAGAGCTTGAAGGCTACACAGTAAGGGTATGGCTCTCCGGACACCTCTATCCCGAGAAGCCCACATGCGGCAGGCTCGACTTACAAGCTCTGGAAGTCAAAGGCATAACCGACGTCTTCCTCAACGAGCCGGAAGTGTATTTGCACGATCATATACAATTATCATAGGATGATATATTAGATTTGAATTGTAAACATGAATGTGCTACAATCCCAACGGATTTAAGTATGCAATTTGGGGGATATATAATGAGCAGAACTAATAATGCCAATGCAGGTCTAAAAAAATTTGAAGAATTTGCTAGAAATAATCCTAAAGAAGCAGAAGAACGGGCAAGGAAAATATTGATAAAGACAGGAGTGCTGACAAAATCGGGTAAGAAAAAAAACACCATAGTATCCTGGGAGTGATTTTTGGAGCATATATATGTATGAGAAGTTGCCTAATCTTGTGATAGGATTCCATGGTTGTACTAAAAAAACGCATGAAAAGGTTCTTACACTTCATGAGGAGTTAAAGGCCAGTGCCAATTCTTATGACTGGCTAGGAAATGGCATCTATTTTTGGGAAAATAAATTAGTCAGGGCGCAGGAATGGGCTAAAAAGAGGTATGGAAGCGAAGCGGCAGTTATCGGGGCGACTATTGATTTGGGGTATTGTCTTAATTTGACGGATAGTGCCAGCGAGCAGGAGCTGAAGAATGGCTATAAAATGTTAAAAATGCTGTGTGAACTTACCGGAGCCGAGCTTCCTGTAAACAGGAAATCAAACAAAACAAAGGATGTCTTGCTTCGTGATTTGGATTGTGCCGTAATACAGCAGATTCAATTTGGACAGGAAAATCTTGATAAATCATATGAAGAGATAAATCATAACAGTCCCAAATATGATTCAGTAAGGGGAGTGTTTACAGAGGGAACTCCTCCTTATCCGGGTTCAGCTTTTTATAGTAAAACGCATATACAGATATGTGTGTGCAACCCTAATTGCATAAAAGGATATTTTGAGCCTAGAAATGCAATGAAAAACTATAGGTTGCCGTAGTATAGAGAAAATAAGGTCGATACTGATATGAAATACTATATAGGAAAATAGGATGGAAGAAATAGAAATTCAAATCAATGATAAGCTATTAGAAGGAGCAGAGGAAATGGCTAGCATATGTAGGATATGATATCCTTGCAAGAGTTCATACATAATCTCCTCATAGCTAACGGAATAAATCCTGCGGCAGCAGTCTGAATTAATTAAATATTAATGGGATAAGAAAAATACGCCCTGACGGCATGAGATACACTCAACCGTTGAGGCGTATTAAATTGGCAAAATAGACTTTATTGCAGGCACTCCAAGGATAACGAGATTTTGTTTGAACCTATTAAATCAGGTAGCAAGGGATGTGTTAAAGGTGATTAAAATATGATTCTAAGTGAGCATGGAAAACTAAAAATTTTAATTGAGAAAGACCAGGCGATGTCTTTGCCGGATCCACAGAAATGTATAAATGGAGATGTATTGTCAATAGAGTCGTGGGAGATTTTTGCCGCAATATTGTCATGCGGATGCATTCCATCGGAGTACATACCACACAATATATCTAAAAGGATTGACGAACTCGTATATAAATGTGCAGTAATTAATTTTGCATTGAAAGAAGATAAAGGCTATGTAGTTTGGGACGTAGATAACATAAGTAAATTAGACCCATCTGAGAAGGTGTTCGTCAGTTATTATATTGGTATGTTCTTCGGAACGCTAATAAGCAGGAAGCTATACGGAATCGATTATCTGTGTCATTTCAAAAAGTTCATTTCCTATTCCAAAAGCGTACTGAAGCACAATGGGAAAAAATACAAAGGAAGCCATTCGGAACCGGATTTTATTGGCATGAAGTATAGCGGTTCAAATGTGGATTTTTCTCTGTTTGAAGCAAAAGGTGGAGAAAATATACGGGTGGATGTCACTAATAAAGCATTGAGTAAGCAGCTGTGTGTCGTGAAAACAATCCTGGGAAAATCGCCGAGGTATAGAATTCTGTGTTACTCTGCCTATAACAAAGGGACATTTAAGAGTGTTTCGGAAAATGCTTTGAAGATACGTATCGCGGAAGGAAATATGCAAGGTAGGAGAAATCTTTTTGAATATGATGTTGAGAATAGTTTAGGAAGTGTAAAAGGGTTATTCAGGAAAGAAATCACTGAACTGACTGAAGAACTTATTAGTCATAGAAAAGTTTCTGAAAGGATAAATGGGCTAGGAAAGTTTGAGTTAGATCAAGATAATAACAAACAGATTCTTGTCATTGAATATTCAGAAACAGATGCGGTGAAAGTCATAATTGGAGAAGGCGATGACATAAGCGTGGAATATCATAAGACAGGATTTGAATCTGTTACTATTAAAGAAAAGGCATCAATTATTGACGGAGATACAGGCAGGGTTATCTATAAGAGTAAAGACGATACCTGATATTTATTACTACGAATATGGTATTTGCAATTCATAAATATGGCAGATGATAGATGGAAAGCACCTGAAATACAGAGTGAATCAGAAAAAAAACATATAAAAAAGAGAACAATAAGCGCAGGGTTTCAATCGTTACTATTCTATATTTGCAGAATATTTTCAATAAAGGAAAAATTAATATCCGTATGCACTTTTGAGGGGAAAGGCGGATTCGGCTGCAATCCTAAGTATCTCGTACAGGAGCTGCATAGAAGAAATCCTGACTATGATTTCGTATGGTTCGTGAACGACATGGGGAAATCCTTTCCCGATTACATAAGAAAAGTTCCTAACACGATATGGAGCAGGGCATATTGGCTCAGCAGGTCGAAGATATGGATTGATAACTATCGCAAGCCGTATGGGACGAAAAAAAGAAAGAATCAGTATTATCTAAATGTAAATCACTTCACACTGGGAATAAAATGCACCGGGCTTCTGAGGGGAGACGGCTTATCGAAGATGGCATATCTCGTGAACAAAAGCGACTCGGACATGATAGACGGGCTTGTAATAGACTCTAAGTGGTGCGAAGAATGTTTTGATAAGGCTATGTTATACGATGGCGTGATGCTTAAAACGGGTGCGCCGAGATGTGATGTGCTTTATGGTGACAGAGGCGGGCAGAGGAAGAAGCTTAGAATAAGACATGCACTTGCGGAGAATGCAAAAATCGTGATGTTTGCTCCGACCTTCAGGGAAGGGGCGGATAATGGTAAAAGGTTTGTATATTCTGAGATCTGGTCAATAGATTTCAAACGGCTATTAAATAATTTAGAAAAGAAGTTTACGGGGAAATGGCATATATGCATAAGGGTTCATCCCCAGCTCGCTAATCTGTTCACAGGATATCATGAAGAGAACGATGCTGTATCAAGAAAGATATTTGATGAAAGCGGTTATGATGATTTCTATGAGCTTCTGGCAGGGGTGGACGCATATATAACAGACTATTCCAGTGCAATATTTGAAGCAGGGTATGCGCATATACCATCGTTTATATATGCTGATGACATAGAGGAGTACGGCAAGGCAAGGGGGAATCTGTATTGGAATCTTGCGAATGACGACAGGGAAGCAATTACAAACAACAAAGATACACATCCGGACATGGAGCTTACGCTGCCATTCACGGTTGCAAGGAACAACGACCAACTCGAGGAAGATATCTTGAAGTTTAATAAAGATGAGTATGACATGAAGCTAGACCGATTTCATGAAGCTATCGGTCTTGTGTTCGATGGTAAGGCCAGTAGCAGGCTTGCAGAACATATATCGGATATCATTGAGAATAGTCCGTAGATAATGAAGAAGATATCAGTAATTGTGCCAGTCTATAACAATTCGGAATACCTGATACAGTGCTTAAAAAGTATTCAGAATCAGACATATAGTGATTTACAGATTATTTGCATAGATGATGGTTCGACTGACAGTGCCGGGGAAATTGCTGATGAAATGGCTAAATCAGATAATAGATTTACAGTTATACATCAGACGAATCATGGCGAGAGTCATGCAAGGAACACGGGGCTTAGGATTGCTAAAGGAAATTACATAGCATTCTGCGACTGTGATGACTGGATTGAGCCAGATATGTACGGGACGTTCATAAATAAAGCGGAGGAAACGGAAGCCGACATAGTGGCAGGAAGCTGGTACAAAGAGAAAGCCGATGTGTCTGAGGCAGTAGTAAATGACAAAGCGGTGATGTCAGAGGAATTCGGCAGAGACGAGCTTCTAAGGTACATATATGAACGAGATTCTTATCAGGCGTTCGCCTATATGTGGAACAAGCTTTACAAGCGGGAAATGTTTTATGACAAAGATGGGGAATTTATTCTTTTTGACGAAAGCCTTGAATTGGGTGGCGATGTATTATATCTTGCAAGATTAGCGATTAATGCCAGTAAGGCAGTATATGTCGATATACCTTTCTATCATTACCGTATAAAAGAAATATCCGGTTCTCATACAACAGAACTTAAGAAACTCAGGGATTGGGTGAAAGCATACGAGATGACTGTTGATCTGATGAAGCAGAACAAAGTAACTAAAGAGATTATTGACTACATAGTGCGTTTCATGGCTTACCGATGCAGCAACATAGTAGAGGAAGCAGTAAGACAGGAGGATGATGTGACTAAGAAAGAGTTTCAGAAGCACATGAAAAGATATGAGCCGGAATATATACGACTGAATCAAGGGCACGCTGACTGGATTGAAAGATATAAAAGGCTGGAAACCATATAAAATACGCTATGAAGTGGTCAAATAAAGGTCATGAATATGACGATGCGTATAAGGAAATAGAGCGGAAGAAGAGCTTCTACCTCTTTGGCGCGGGTGACTATGGCAGGCAGTTCTTGAATATCATCAAGGATGAGATAAAGATTGCTGGATTTATAGATAATGATAAGGAGAAACAGGAACAGGGAGTCGGAGGAATAGCGTGTAGCTCTCTTGATGAGATCCCGCATGATGACAGTATAGGCATAATAGTCACCATGTCTCAGATAGCTAGGGTTAGACCGATACAGCAGCTATCCGAGTTAGGTTATGCAGCCGGTAAGGATTATTTCGTTATAGAGGAGTTTCTGTCCGTATACTTTGCATACAGACATGACAAGGTCTATTTTTCAAGCATATCGTTTCTCCCAAGCACGGTATGCAACCTTAACTGCCGTAACTGCCTTAACTTCAATCCGTTTGCGAAGCAAGTATACGTGAGGATGTATGAAGATCTGATAAATGATATTGACCTTTTCTTTTCATGCGTTGACAGGATAATGCTCTTCCATCTAAGCGGAGGAGAGCCGATGCTCTACCCACGGACAGCTGACATACTGTTATATCTTCATGAGAATTATGGCGAAAGGATAGACACGCTTCGGACGGTTACAAACGGAACGGTAGTCCCTAACGATGAAACTCTGGAGAAGCTTTCAAGATGTGACATAGAGATAACGGTTGATGACTATAGAGAAGCCGTTCCTGATTCTAAAGCAAAGTTCGAGCTTTTACTGAAAAAACTAAGCGAGTATGGGATAAGGCACTATGTGAATAAATATGAAAGCTGGATAGACCTCGCTCCGGACAGGACGGATTACAGTTCATGGACAGAAGAGCAGATGATAATCCATAGGGATGAATGCAGCCAGTCATGGCAGGAGCTACGGGGCGGGAAATTATATAACTGTAATTATGCGGCATATGCTACGGTCGCTGGTATAGCCGGTGAGCAGGACTTGGAAGAGACTTATGACCTGACAAGATTCAGTAAAGAAAAGAAGAAAGAGCTAATTGAATTTAGGCTGGGATACACAGATAAGGGATATACTAGCTTCTGCAGGAAATGCCGAGGATTTACGCCGGATAATAATGATAAAGTCCCACCGGCAATCCAGGGATAAGAATTTATCATACAAATGCAAAGAATGGTATGAAACAGGCTACGACTGATTTAGCAATAAAACAATTGAATGAATGTGACCACATATTAATATATGGCGCGGCGGGAAATGCAAGAGAGGCAATTCTATACATAGACTACTTATTTCCGGATAAGATAATCGGATGCGCAATCACGAATGCCAGAGGAGATGAAGATGACTTGTTTAGCTTTCAAGTCAAAGATATATCGCAATATAAAGGTATTTACATACTTGAATCGATATGCGTCATAGTAGCCGTAAGACCGAGTTATTTCGAAGAGATAGATTGCAATTTAAGAAAAGCAGGTTTTCTTAACATTTTTTCGTATGGAGACGGCAACGAACTTTCGAGATTAATTCAAGAAACGGCTATAAAAAAGAAGAACTTTAGTAATCAGTATGAGATGAATAACTGGTTGATTCATAGGAGAATAAAGATAGACATGAGGAATATGATAGCATGAACGATTATGTTCAGGAAGTTATTCGTAAGCTTGATGAAACTATAATTAGTAATAAATCATCAAAGAGCCAAAAGTATAATGAAGATTACAAAACAATCCTGGATTATTTTTCAAATAAGAAAGAGATATGTGCAAAGACTTTTTTTATAGGTAACGGAGGCAGCGCAGCTATAGCTAGTCACATGACGGCAGATTTCATGAAGAACGGAGGAATGAATACAGTTAGCCTGTATGATAACGCCGTGATGACTTGCATGGGGAATGACTACGGATATGATCAGGTGTTCGCAAAGCCACTGTCTTTTCTGGCAAAGAAAGGAGATCTGCTGGTTGCTATAAGCAGTTCGGGGAGGTCTCAGAATATAATAAACGCCATAGAAGTCATGCATGAAAACGACGGGGAAGTTATAACCTTCACTGGCTTCGACAGCGACAATCCGATAAGAGGCATGGGGGATATCAATGTCTATGTGCCGAGTGATAAATACGGCATGGTCGAATCAATACATAACCTTATATTACAGCAGATAGTTGACGAGATAATGGAGAGGGACGGAGTAAGCCTTTGAGCAAAGCCCGCCCTGCCGTGTTTCTTGACCGTGATGGCGTGATAAATAAGGACAGCGGGTATATCAACTCGCTGGAGGAACTTGAGATATTCCCTTTTACAAAGCAATGCATAGATGAATTTCACAGGCTAGGTTATCTGGCAATAGTCATATCGAATCAGAGCGGAGTAGCTAGAGGCTACCTCACGGAAGACACACTCAGGGAGATCAACGAATATATTAAGAATAACACAGGCGTGGATGCCATATATTACTGCCCGTACCATGAAGAAGGGATAATTTCCGAATACACGAAAAAAAGCGACTGGCGGAAGCCCGGGACAGGCATGATAAAGCAGGCGTGCAGTGATTTCCACGTAGACATGAGCAGGTCTTTACTTGCCGGCGACAGGGCATCAGACATAAAGACGGGGCAGAACGCCGGTATTACCACGATACTCCTTGAATCGGGATTCGGGACGACGAGGCTCGAGGAAGAGGTCACGCCGGATTATATAATGGAAGACTTACGGGATGTAGTTAGATTTTGTAAAGAAAAACAAGCAGAAGGATAAGGACAAAGAGATGGTTTCATTGGTTACAGGCGGGTGCGGCTTTATAGGCTCGCACATGGTTGACAGGCTCCTTGCCGAAGGGCACGAGGTGAGGGTAATAGACAACTGTTCGACAGGCAGGATGGAGAATCTTGCGCATCAGAAAGATAATTCTAAGCTCACAATAACTGAGGCGGATATATGCGACACGGATAAGATATCACCATTGTTTGAGGGCGTTGACTGGGTGTTCCATTTTGCCGCTCTTGCGGACATAGTGCCGTCAATACAGAGGCCGGAGGACTATTTCCACTCGAATGTAGACGGCACATTCAGCGTGCTACAGGCGGCGAAGGCGGCAGGAGTGAAGAGGTTCATGTACACTGCGTCCTCATCCTGCTATGGCATACCGGATAAGTTCCCTACTGATGAGAGTGCGGAAATAAGACCGGAGTATCCTTACGCATTAACGAAAAGACTTGGCGAAGAGCTGGCACTTCATTATGCCAAGGTTTATAAGCTTCCCGTAGTGTCTTTATGTCTTTTTAATGTGTACGGTCCAAGATCAAGAACATCAGGAACATATGGAGCAGTGTTCGGGGTGTTCCTTGGTCAGAAGCTTGCAGGAGAGCCTTATACGGTGGTGGGAACCGGAGAGCAGACGAGGGATTTTACTTATGTCACGGATATAGTTGATGCTTTCTACACAGCAGCGAAGTCAGACGTGGTCGGGGAGAGGTTCAATGTAGGGAGCGAGCATACTTATTCAGTCAATAAGCTTGTAGAGCTTCTTGGCGGTACAGAGGAGAATGCCGTGCATATACCAAAGCGACCAGGGGAGCCTGACTGCACATGGGCTGACACGGCAAAGATAAACACAATGCTTGACTGGCACCCGAAAGTCACGTTGGAAGAAGGAGTTCAGCATATACTGGACAACATAGATTACTGGCGGGAGGCTCCGGTGTGGACTCCCGACACGATCAAGACAGCTACGGAGGACTGGTTCAAGTACCTTGGCAAGTAAAGATAAGATTGTCACAAAAGGACAATTCAAGGACGAGATAAGACCTAAGCTAAAATCTAAGGGCAAGAGAATAGCCCTGTGTCACGGGGTATTCGACCTCGTGCATCCGGGACATATAAGCCACTTCGAGCAGGCTAAGGCAATGGCTGATGTCCTTGTTGTTTCGATAACCGCAGCGAAGTATGTGCGTAAGGGACCGGACAGGCCGTACTTTGACGATGACACGAGGCTCGGTTTCTTAAGCGCGATAGAGTGCATCGATTATGTAATGCTGTCGGAGTGCCACACGGTCGATGACATAATAGAGGCAGTAGAGCCTGACCTATACGTGAAGGGCTCGGAATACGCCGACGAGGATGCCGACGTTACGGGAATGATCCGCAGGGAGAGGGAGCTGTGCGAAGCTCACGGTGGCAGGATGGCGTACACGGGCGGTCAGGTATATAGCTCCACTAAGCTCATAAACACGGCTCTGTCTGCCCTTCCTGAGGATGTAAGACAGTTCATGGAGGGATTCAGGACCAGATACTCAATGAGCGATATCACAGGATACGCAGACAAGGCGGAGAAGCTTAGGGTACTCGTGGTGGGAGATGTGATAATAGACAGGTACGTGTACTGCACCGTGCAGGGGCTTATGAGCAAGGACATGGCGTACTCTGCGAGAAAAAGGAGCCAAGAGGATTACTTAGGCGGTGCCGTCGCAATAGCCAGGTGTCTGTCGGGCTTCTCTTATGATGTCACGCTGATGTCCATAACCGGTAATGAGAAATACGAGCGTACGCTTCTTGCGAATTCGGCTACATCAACTCTTAGCCTGGATCTGATCCATAGCAGAAAATTTCCAACGATAGTGAAGCAGAGGTATCTGGTCAAGAATGATAAGCGAGAGGAGTACGACAAGGTTTTTGTCATAAACAATATCCCTGACACATGGGACGCATCAGACCCTGCCAGGGCGGAGTTCAAGAAGAAACTCAAGGATACCATAGCGTATTATGATGCAGTATTCCTGTGTGACTTCGGTCACGGGCTGATAGATAGAGAGGTAATGGACATAGTGCAGGAGAAGGCGTATTACCTCGTGCTGAACTGTCAGACTAATTCGACTAACAGGGGACTCAATAATATAACGAAATACCATCGTGCTGACGCATTTTCCTTGGATCAGGGTGAGTTAAAACTCGCATTCCCTGAGCATGCGAATGATGAGAGAGAAGGGCTTCAGAGCCTGGAAGAACATTTAAAAGCGAGGAGCGGATGGCTTACAAGAGGCTCTGCCGGTGCATGGTCATATGACGGGGAGAGCATAGTCGAGTGCCCGGCTTTCACGCTCACGGTAAAGGACACGATAGGAGCGGGTGATGCTTTCTACTCGGTTGCGGGGATCTTCTCCGCAGCAGGGGCATCGGCGGAACTGTCCATGGTCATGGGCAACATAGCCGGGGCCCTCGGGGCGAATATAGTAGGAAATAAGAGTGCAGTTGAGAAAGTGAACGTGCTGAAATACGCTAGCACGCTCATGAACGTATGATGACAAAGGCAGAAAATGGCTGACAACATAAGAATGGACTCCCACAAACTCATATATCATCCAGAGACTGTGGCACGATGGATGAGGGGGGAGACTATTTATCCGATAGAGATAGAGATATCCCCCAGCGGGGCATGTAATCACAGATGTGTTTTCTGCGCAGTTGATTATTTGGGCTACGAACCGAACTTCCTCGACAAGGATACAGTGCTCCGTGACGTGAGGCTGGCACATGAAAAAGGGCTAAAAAGCGTGATATGCTCAGGTGAGGGTGAACCCTTGCTTAACAGACAGCTACTCGACATGGTCATGGGCATGAAAGAGATAGGGGTGGATGTCGCAATGAGCTCTAATGGCGCTTTATTCACCAAGGATTTCGCAGAGGAATGCTTGAGGTGCTTTACATGGGTAAGATTCAGCGTGGTCTCGCTTGAGGATGAGTCATATTACAGTATTCAGAAAGCCCCCAAGGGTGATCTGGAAAAAGTCGAAAGGAATCTTGCAGACGCTGTCGAAGTGAAGAGGAGGCAGGGACTTCGCACTACTCTGGGAGTGCAGTGCTTGCTGCTTGACGGCAACATGGCTCAGCTTCCAGAGATGGCAAGGAACCTTAAAGCAATCGGAGTAGATTATCTTACAGTCAAGCCATTCTCGCAGCATCTCCATAGTGGCAATCGCATAAATATGGATTACGAGAGGCTGCTTGACCTCGAGAAAGAGCTTAAGGGATATGAAACTGCAGACTTCTCCATATATTTTAGGGCTAACGCAATGAAGAAGATGCACCATGAGAAGGCTTACAAGGAATGCCTGGGCCTTCCCTTCATGACCCACATAGATGCGAAGGGCAACGTGTGGCCATGCGTCGCACATATAGGCGTGGACGAGTTTAAGTACGGCAATATTAACGAGAATACTTTCCGGGAGATATGGGAGGGTGAACGCAGGAAAGAAGTTATAGAAAGGCTTTATTCGATGGATATAAATAAGACCTGCCGTGAAGCCTGCCGGTTGGACGAGATAAATAAGTACCTGGATGAATTAAAGCATCCGGGAGAGCATGTGAATTTTATATAAGATACAGGGAATGATGTATGAACAGAAACAGCACGCCGTATAGTCAGTTGAAAGTGTTTTATCATCAGGATGTTCTTCAGCACCTTCTTAGAGGGGAGCGCTGCAATCCGGTGTATATAAGAATAAAGCCGACGAACAAATGCAACCATAACTGCTCTTACTGTCATTATAAGAATGCTTATCTGGATCTTAATGACGATTATAATCTGTCAGACGAGATACCAAGGGATAAGATGCTCGAGATAGTCTCGGATATTTCAGACATGGGGGTCAAGGCCGTTACTTTCAGCGGAGGCGGAGAGCCTTTGCTTTATCCTCATTTCGAGGAGACGATGGAGAGGGTGCTCGAAGCGGGCATAGACCTTTCGATAATCACGAACGGAAGCCTTCTTTCGGGCAGAAGGGCAGAGCTTCTTGCTAAAGCAAAGTGGGTACGCATATCAATCGAGTCGGTGGATGATGAGGAATATTGCAGCATACGCGGAATAAAAGAGGGGGCATTTAGAAAGCTTTGCGAGAACATATCTGATTTCGCGGAAATAAAAGAAGACACCTGCGAGCTGGGGATAAACGTGGTAGTGAATAATAAGAACTGCCATGAAGTCATGGGGATGGCAAGGCTCATGAAGGAGCTGGGCGTGAACCATGTGAAGTTCGCACCTATGATAACGAATGATACAAAGGGGTATCATAAGGATTTCAAGGACGAAGTGACGGAGCAGCTCATAAGAGCACAGGATGAGTATGGCAGCGACACGTTCAGGATAATAGATTTATACACGGGTGATTTTGCGGACAGCGTGATATTTGAACGTCAGTACAGCAGATGCCCCATAAAGGAATTTATCTGTGTGATAGCGGCTAATTCAAAGGTCTATTACTGCCATGATAAGGCTTATTTAAAAGACGGGCTGGTGGGAAGCATTAAGGAGCAGAGCTTTAAGGAATTATGGCTATCAGATGAGACGACGGAGCTTTTCAGGAACTTTGACGCAAAGAAGTCCTGCAGGCAGCATTGTGTTTATGACAGCCGGAATGAGCTGATTAACTCATTCCTGGATATGGATAGGAATCATATAAATTTCATATGAGAGACGATAATATGACGATAATAGAAAACACGACCGATATAGCAAGGGAGATAAGGAAGAAGATATACCGTACGGCGCATTTCGCAGGCGGAGGCCACATGGGAGCGGCGTTCTCGATGACGGATATCATAAGCGTCCTGTATTTCGGCGATGTCTTAAGATACCGTCCTGACGAGCCTGACTGGGAGGACAGGGATAAATTCATCTTAAGCAAGGGGCATGCCTGCTTTGCTTTATACTCTGCACTTGCCATGGCGGGATATTTCCCTGAGGAGGAATTATATCATGTAGGGAAACCGGGGTCGAAGTTCGGCGGACATCCGAAGCTGCATGACATTCCGGGCGTCGAGGCTTCCACAGGAGCGCTTGGACACGGACTCTCATTTGGCATAGGCATCGCATACTCTGATAAAGTGGACGGTCGGGACAGTCATACATATGTGGTGCTGGGTGACGGAGAGTGTCAGGAGGGCTCCATATGGGAGGGGGCGCTGTCAGCTCCGACATTGGAGCTTGATAACCTTACCGTCATAGTGGATCATAACAAGCTCCAGGCAATGGATGAGCTTGAGAACATAGTACGCATGAAGCCTTTCGGGGATAAGTGGAGGGCGTTCGGCTGGAATGTAATTGAGATAGACGGTCATGATCATGAAGAGATACGGTATGCCCTGCTGGAAAGAAAAGCTAACGTGCCGACGCTTATAATTGCGAATACCATTAAAGGAAAAGGCGTGTCATTCATGGAGGGAGTACCGATATGGCATTTCAGGATGCCGAATGACAAGGAGCTTCCGGTGCTTATGGAAGAGCTCGGGCTCACAGAGGAGGACTTAAGTAGATGAGGACGGCGTATCTTAAGGCTCTCCACGAGCTTGCAGCAAAAGACAAGAACGTATATGCGCTTATTTCCGATAATGGTGCGATAGTCTATGACGATTACCGCCGTGACTTCCCTGATCAGTATCTGAACCTCGGCATATCCGAGGCGAACATGATAGGAATGGCAGCAGGCATGGCGAGCAGAGGGAAGATTCCTTTCGCATACACGATAGGGGCGTTCCTTGCATACAGGGCTTTTGAGTTCATCCGGAATGACGTGTGCCTGCAGAATCAGAACATTAAGATAGTAGGCACAGGAGCAGGAGAGGTGTACAGTGCGCTGGGACCTACGCATCATTCGACTGAGGATCTCGGGGGATTAAGAGGGCTACCGAACCTTACAGTCATAACTCCCGCAAGCCCGATGGAAGTATATAAGGCTACCTTAGCAGCCTACGGGCATGAAGGACCGGTGTACCTCAGGATAGGCACGAACAGGGAGCCTGAGATATACGACGGAGATTATGATTTCAGCATAGGAAAATCCGTCACGCTGCGTGAGGGAGAGGATATAACGCTAATAGGCATGGGAAGCATACTGAAAGACATGCTTGATGTAGCGGAAGAGCTTGAAAAGGACAGAATCCATGCCCGTGTCATAAATATGCACACCATAAAGCCCATTGATAGCGAAGCGATAAAAAAAGCAATAAGTGAGACAGGAAAGATAATAACGATAGAGGATCACAACATAACAGGTGGTCTAGGCAGTGCCGTATCCGAGATCATAGCAGAGACAGGCAAGCCAGTAAGATTCAAGAGACTGGGCCTAGCAAACTTCTCACAAGGCTACGGCACATATCAGGAAGTCAAGGAAAACAATAATATAGGCAAGTCACGGATAAGGGAAACGTTTATGGAGTTGATAAGGTAGAGGTATGGCATATATAGATTTTGTTTCTGAATTGCATAAGGCTACGAAAAGAGACTACATTGGCAGGGTGACGTCCGATGATAAGGCTGAGTGTGCAATTATTGCCAAGCAGTACGGATACGATTACTGGGATGGCGACAGAAAGTATGGTTACGGCGGATACAGGTATGACGGCAGATGGAGAAAAGTAGCGGATAAGATGGCAGAGCACTATCATCTGAAAGCAGGAGATAAAGTGCTTGATGTAGGCTGTGGGATGGCACATCTGCTATATGAGTTTACTCAGGCAGTTTCGGGTATTGAAGTGACAGGATTAGATATCTCTGATTATGCGCTTGAACATGCAAAGGAAGAGATAAGGGACAGGCTCGTGAAGGGGCAGGCACAGGAGCTGCCGTTTGAAGATAATACGTTTGACCTGGTGATATCCCTGACAACGCTTCACAACCTAAAAGTATTCGACCTTAAAAAAGCCGTGCAGGAGATAGAGCGGGTAAGCAAAGGAAAAAGTTACATAATGGTCGAGTCCTTCCGCAATGACAGGGAAGAGGTCAATATGCTCTACTGGCAGCTAACCTGCGCAAGCTACTATTCCGTGGATGAGTGGGAGTGGCTGTATAAGGAGTGGGGGTATACGGGGGACTATAGCTTTATTTTTTTTGAATAATCCTAATAGGGGCAAACTTTACATATGAGCAAGGATGTGTTATGCTTTGGAATCATGAATACGGAACTGCCGCAAGGGCATCGGAGCGTACCGCTCAAAGATTCCACAGGATTACAAAGAATAGCAAGACAAAGCTACCGATTCTTTCATTCTTAAAGGACTCTCTATCATATCTTACCTTTGCAGCAGCGCTAAACAAAAGCAAAGGAGGATAATGGATGGGAAGAAGCAGCAAGAAATCTGGCATGGAGATAGCCTACCAGAACAAGGACATCTCTGCCAAGAACTTTGCAGAGAGGCTCAAGGGAAAGACGCTAGGCATCTATGGATTAAGTGGCATTACCGTAGAAGATGTGCTCCCGACGAACCTACCGACGATAGAGGCGAACGAGCTGAGACTTGACAACTTGTTTAAGCTAACAAGCGGCGAATACGCCATAGTCGATTACGAGAGCAGGTACTCCGAGGAGAACAAGGTCAAGTACATAGGCTACATTGCCAGGGTATCGAAGAGGCTGTATAATGAGCTTACTCAATCACGCCTGTAGGCGTGCTGGTTTGTCGGATAAGAGTGTGGGTCGAAACCGTATAGACAAATTGAGAATCGGAAAAGGATATGCCTCAATGGAAGCGCTAAACTCATCAAGGCATATCAAAATGT
>JAFTAP010000059.1 GCA_017455525.1 Lachnospiraceae bacterium | reverse complement strand
CTTTTGTATTTTAAATATCACGTTTGGAGGGGAAAATGAAAAAGAGCAGTCAGAAGCAAATAAGGGTAATGATAGAAGCCACAGCATATGAGGCAAAGTCCCTTGCCGAGCATTACAGAAAAGACAGGAAGTATGAGGTCATCGATAGATCAAAGCCGTACCCATACGGCAAAAATCACGTGAGGATACGTCTGTTTGTTGTTAAGAAAACACAGCTTGGATATCAACACAAAGGCGGATGGAGCTCTAAGGGGAAGAATAATCGAAACTATGAAAGACAGAGATTAAACATACAAGAGCTTATGAAAAAACCGTACTGAATTATTCAGTATATAGCTCCAAGTAATCAGAAAGGAAAATATCATGAATAAGGAGGACATGGAGACCATGATTCAGAATGAGGTCAGCTATTTAAAGATAAATGACCTGCATGACTTCAAAGATCATCCCTTTCAGGTCAGGGATGATAATGACATGGAAAAACTTGTGGAAAGCGTGAAGCAGCAGGGGGTCATTGATCCGATAATAGTAAGATCAGACAGTAATGGGGGATACGAGATAATTTCCGGCCATAGAAGAACCCATGCGGCGAAAGCGGCAACTTCAAGTTCCTCATAGACAATCAGGCGGACATCATAAAGCTTGACCGGAGCTTCATATCCCATGGATGCAGTGATCCAAGGCAGCAGATAGTACTTGCGAACGTGATCCACATGTCAAAGATGCTCGGCATGACAGTAGTAGCGGAAGGCGTAGAGGAAGTAGAGCAATGGAATTTCCTGACCGACCACGGCTGCGACCTGATACAGGGCTTCTTCGCCGCGGAACCCCTCACGGAAGATGAGTTCATAGACTTTTATCATTGCGCCATGGGAGACATATAAAATGGGTGAAATCTATGATGATGTCAAAAGAAGAGATCTGCTTTCGTTACAAACGGAACGGCTGCAATAGGAAGCATATCCAGATACTCGCAGAGCTCAACGCTGTAAATCCATATGACATAGAAAAGATATTAGTGGACAATGGATTAATGTTGGAAGACCATAATGAAAGAGGCCAGAGCCCCCGCTAATTCCAGCAGCAACCCAAGCCTCAATTAAATAGTACGATTTTCAGGAAGAAATGTCAACATGAATCGGTCGTTTTCAGCGTCGTTTTCAGCTTATATCCTCTAAGGTTCCATCCTTGTGGATTATAAGCAGCCGCTTCAGGTATTTGCGAACGGAAAACTCCATTTTTACCTTCTTGACAGCGATATCATCCGTAAGCTGAACACGTCTGAGGTCAAAGATAATGTACCTTGACTGCTTCACTGCGTCACGGAAATTATTTTCTATTGTACGTTTACTGCGGCCTGTGGGACTCTTAAGCTCCCACTCAACGCCGTCCATAAGGAAATCAGGCCTGTGAATACCCTTACTGTCACTCGGCCTTATAAATATAATATCTTTTCCGAGATCCGCAAAATACTTTGCAGCTGAAAGCTCGTGCTTCTCGGGTGGCGTATCTAATTCGGATATATCAACCGTGCCTTTTTTCATGGTGCAAGTATAACACTATAAAGAAATTTATAAAAGGAGACCAGATGATCAATGAAAGAGAATCAATGGAAGTGGTGATGCTGGCATTCCGGGCTGTAAAGTTCGGGGAGGCGGAGCTGCTGAAGGCAGTACAGGCATACCTTAAGCACAGGCAGAACGCACCGCCGGAGCATGGCAAAGTGAAGCTTAAAGAGCTCATGCAGATGGACCAGGGAGCCACCATGATGGAGATAAAGCCTGAAGGAGTGCGTGGCTTCCAGAGGATAGCGAAGAAATACAACGTGGACTTTGCCATAACCAAGGACAAGACAAAGGAGCCTCCGGCATATCAGGTATTCTTCAAGGGCAGGGACCAGGACGTGATAGCCAAAGCCTTCAACGAATACGTGAACAAGCAGCAGAGAAAAGCAGAGAGAGTTCCGTTCACGGAAAGGCTCCAGCAGATGCAGCAGAAGGCTGACATCTTAAACAAGATGAGGGAAGCAAAGGACAAGCATCGTAGCATGGAGAAATCCTTATGAGCAAGGGAAGCAAGAATAAAATAAGCTTGCCTGCGATCAGCATAATAAAGGGCAAGCTCCGGAAAGTCCTGCCCTATGCCCGCAAGCGAATATATGCCGGCGCAGGAAAA
This sequence comes from Lachnospiraceae bacterium, assembly GCA_017455525.1. GTDB lineage: Bacteria > Bacillota > Clostridia > Lachnospirales > Lachnospiraceae > NK4A144. The sequence goes on along the minus strand of JAFTAP010000059.1, from coordinate 11,840 downwards.
AGGTATGACCGGTCAGATCCATTCCCTGAAAGCAAAGCAAAATCAGGAGAAGGCTGAAGATAGACTTCCGGAAGATGCAAAGCTTACCTTTGCCCTGATGGGAAACTAGAATTGCGGGAAGACGACCCTGTTTAATCAGCTCACCGGTTCCAAACAGCATGTGGGAAATTTTCCGGGAGTGACGGTTGAGAAGAAGGAGGGAGAGATCATCGGACATCCCGGAACGATCATCACGGATCTACCGGGCATTTACTCAATGTCACCATATACCAGTGAGGAGCTTGTTTCACGGGATTTCCTGCTGAATGAAAAACCTGAGGGTATCATCAATATCGTCGATGCAACGAATATTGAGCGCAATCTGTTTCTGACCATGCAGCTTCTGGAAGCTGCCGCATATTAGCATTGAAAAGATAAAGCTCCCGTATCTGATTGAACATTACGCCTTCATGGTAATTGCCATTTTTAGGCTTAAGCCCTAAACTATATGCCTTTATGAACCGAAAGTAAGATACATCATTAAGGAAAGACTTGGCAAGTGATTCATCTTCTATGATCAGTCCTAATGATTTTAGGCTTTCAATCTGTTCCTCAACTGACAGGGGAGCCTGCTGTTCCTTTAAGTCCATTAAAAATCTCCCTAAAATTAAATGACCCGACATGGTACGCATCGTTGAGAGGCGTGTCGGGTTCTGTTGAAAAGAATTATAGCAATTTCAATCAGAGAATGCAACTTCATTTTAGCGTTCGCTCTCATGCCTCTCGTGCTCGTGTGAGTGAAGGCTTTTAGTTCGGTTGACATAATCCGCACTTAAATATTGTTGCATCATCTCCAGCTGTTGCTCCATATCACTCAAATCTTTTGAAGCAGCCATGTATTCGGTCCGTGCTTCTATCTCCTGTCTTTTGAGCTTCTCAATACCCTCCATGATCTGCTCATATGTAACCTTGGCTGGATCAAGCCCCTTGGATTGCCCAGCCGTGTATAGAAATAAAATTCATGCACCTGCCAGTGTATATGGTATAACAAAATATGCCCTTTGGCATATTTTGATTGCCCAGCCGTGTATAGAAATAAAATTCATGCACCTGCCAGTGTATATGGTATAATTATTGGTCATGAGAGAAACACTGACCAGGATAGCGAGCTTCATAATCATATTCATAATATCGGCGTTTATTTTCAGTGCGTCCATGAGCCGGGGCAATACCACTATGACCACGACTATGGGTGATCCGACCCTGCCTGTCGTTTCAGTCGTATATAACGGATCAGAAACAAATACTATGAGCGGTCTGTTAAGGGAGCCCGACCTTACGAAGTACAGGGCGGAGCTTTCACCGCTGGGCGAGGGCAGGACGCTCGGTATCAAGGTAAAGCCCTATGGCGAGACCATAACGGGGATAAAGACAGAGGTAAGACCACTTGACGGAAGCAGGCTTATAGAGACCACGGAAATATATGATTATACCGAGCAGGATGGGGATATATATGCCACGGTAAGACTTAAGGATCTTATCAAAGAGAATACAGAATATTCTCTATGCATTCTTCTGACTCTTGCGGGCAACAGGACGGCGAGATATTACACCCGCATCATATCCGACGACAGTCTTCATGCCACAGAGATGATAACTTATGTCAGTGAGTTTTCATCAGTAATCTTGGACAAGGAAGCGGCCAAAGTTATCGCACCTTATCTAGAAAGCGACTCCACAGGAGATAACTCTGCTTTTTCATATGTAAATATACATTCCAGCTTCGATCAGGTGACTTTCGGCGAGCTAAAGCCCCAGAGGAAAGGTACGGCGGCAGTCAGGGTGCTTGATATAGCCGGAGACATAGGCTCCTTCATGGTGACTTACCGCATGACCTGCGGCATAGATGATAAGGACAGCGATTATCTTATAAAAGAGTATTACAGGCTTAGATACTCTGAGGAAAGGATGTACCTGCTCGACTATGAAAGGACTATGAACGAGGTCTTCACGGGCGGCAAGTCTTCATTCGCCAATGACAAGATCATACTCGGCATACATGACAGAAATGTAGAGATGGCGGAGAATAACTCCGGAAACGCTATGGCATTCGTGACAGGCGGGGCGCTTTTTTCATATAAGGCGGAGGAGTCGCATATAGCAAAGGTTTTCTCTTTCACCGATGTGGAGCATGATGATGAAAGAGCGTGGTATCAAGGACATGATATCAAGATACTCTCCGTTGATGAGGGAGGAAATGTACGCTTCCTTGTATATGGATATCATAACCGGGGCAATCATGAGGGTGAGATATGCGCTGTCGTTTATTACTATGACAGCGCGCTTAATATAGTGGAGGAAGAGATATCCGTTCCTTACAGCGGCTCCGCTCAGATGCTTGAGGCTAATGTCGGAAGGCTTTCATACGTTGACAGGGTGGGAAATTTCTATCTGTATCTCGACGGAACCATTTACCGCATAAACATATCCAGGAGGTCGCAGGATGTCATAGCGTCAGGGATCTTATTTGACGAGGCGGTATCATCAGCGAGTGGCAAGATAGGTGCTTTTATTTCAAAGGAGAGCGTAGGAGCAGGCTCTGATGAGGATATATCATCGTCTGCTGATGCCATAACATTGCTTGATATGTCTGATGGCAGCATTACCGAAATAAAAGCTGACAGCGGTTTTAAGATAAGGATTCTAGGCTTCATAGGCGAGGACCTTATATCGGGGCAACTAAGGGTAACAGACAAGACTGTGTCTCCTCTTGGCATGCCCTTCACTCCCATGTCTTCTATAAGCATCATAGGAAGCGATGGCACGAGGAAGAAGGATTATTACGAGGCGGGGATGTATATATCAGGGGTCACTATAGACGGCTCTACAATATATGTGGACAGAATGGTGCGATCATCAGATGGTCAGAGCTATATACAGGCAGAGGGTAATCAGATAATGAGTAGCGTAGTGGAGAGTAGCGCGCAAAATATGGTCATAGTCGCTGCCACAGAGCAGAGGGAGAATATTACGGAGATACAGCTTGTGAATGAAATATCCGTATCCAGGCTTCAGCTTTTAACGCCCGACTTCGCCTTGTATGAAGGCAACAGGACCATAGCGGCAGATGAGGACGATACCGTAGAGGATAAGGGCTATCTGGTGTATGCGAAGGGCGGCATAGTGGGAGCCGGTTCGGATGCGAGTGTTTCCTTACGTCTTGCATCTGATAATGCGGGTATAGTGGTAAATATGAAGAAATCATATATCTGGCGTAAGGGGAGTCGGGATACCAAGCACACGATAGCGGAGCTTTCGGACTTGTCGGGATCAAGCGGGAATGGTGCATTGTACGACTGTCTTGATGCTGTCTTAAATTATGCAGGTTCAGGAGCTTCATCCTATGAGCTGATGCAAAGAGGCTCCACATCTGAGGGAGTTCTCGAAGCTAATATAGAGGGTGACGCCCTGTTTCTAAGGGGTATAGAGCTGTCGGATGTGCTCTACTATGTGTCGAAGGACTGTCCGGTCATAGCGTCGACCGCCGGAGGCCCCGTCCTTATAATCGGCTATGACACTAATAATACGATGATCTACGATCCGTCCATAGGCAGGACGCATTATGTCGGAATGAACGATTCCAAAGAGCTATTCGCCGAGGCAGGAAACGAATATCTGACATATATAAATGAGTAAAAATGTGATAAAATCATTTTAATGGTTCATGAGGAGGGGGTATTATTATGGTCAAGAAGGAAATGATTGCCATGCTGCTTGCCGGGGGACAGGGCAGCAGGCTTGGGGTACTTACTACCCGTATGGCTAAGCCGGCGGTTCCTTTCGGGGGGAGGTACCGTATCATTGATTTCCCGTTGTCAAACTGCATAAACTCGGGCATAGATACTGTCGGCGTGCTGACCCAGTATCAGCCGCTCAGATTGAATACCCACATCGGCATAGGCATACCGTGGGATCTTGACCGTAATATAGGCGGGGTCACAGTGCTTCCGCCCTTTGAGCGGAATATAAACACCGACTGGTATACCGGTACGGCGAACGCAATATACCAGAATATAGAATATATGGAAAGCTTCAATCCCGATTATGTCCTGATCCTTTCGGGCGACCATATATATAAGATGGATTACGAGGTCATGCTCGACTTCCATAAGAAGAAAGGAGCGGCGGTGACTATAGCGGTCATGCCCGTGCCTATGGAGGAGGCGAGCCGCTTCGGGATAGTCGTGACGAATGACGACAAGCAGATAACCGAGTTTCAGGAGAAGCCGGAGAAACCTAGCAGCAATCTCGCGTCCATGGGCATCTATATCTTCTCATGGAAGATACTCCGCGAGGCGCTTATAGCGAATGCCGACCAGCCTAATCTCGACTTCGGCAAGCACGTCATCCCTTATTGTCATGGAAAGAATGAGAAGATATGCGCTTATGAATTCAGTTCATATTGGAAGGATGTGGGTACGCTCCATTCGTATTGGGAAGCTAATATGGAGCTGGTGGACATTATTCCCGAATTCAATCTTTATGAGGAATATTGGAAGATATACACGAAGTCACAGGCGGTTCCGCCGTCATACGTAGGCGGAGAAGCTTATGTAGAAAGGACCATAGTCGGCGAGAGGACGGGCATATACGGCAGGGTATACGGCTCCGTCTTAGGCTGTGATGTAATCGTGGGTGAAGGCACGGAGATAAGGGACTCCATAATAATGAACGGCGTCCGCATAGGCAAGGGCTGCCATCTGGAGAAGGCAATAGTCGCAGAGGATGTCACGATAGGCGACAATGTCCGTCTTGGAATAGGTGATGAGGCGGAGAATGACACAAGGCCTGACATATATAATCACGGACTCGTGACAGTAGGCGAGCAGAGTACCGTGCCTGACAATGTGAGCATAGGGAAGAATTCCGTAGTAGCAGGAGAGCTTACGGCATCTGATTTCCCGGATGGCATGCTTTCTTCGGGCAGCACTCTGATAAAGGGAGGTGACAGGGCATGAGAGCTATAGGCATGATCCTCGCCGGCGGAAGCAGCCGGAGAATAAAAGAACTCACGAAGAACCGAGCTGTAGCAGCGCTTCCGATAGCGGGTAATTTCAGAAGTATTGATTTCGCCCTGTCGTCAATGACTAATTCGCATGTGCAGAATGTGGCGGTATTCACGCAGTATAACGCGAGGTCGCTTACGGAGCATTTAAGCTCTTCCAAATGGTGGGACTTCGGACGTAAGCAGGGCGGTCTTACCATATTCACTCCGTCGATAACCGATGATAATAATCTCTGGTTCAGGGGCACAGCCGATGCGATGTATCAGAATCTTTCATTCCTTAAGAAAAGCCATGAGCCTTATGTGATCATCGCCTCCGGTGACGGCATATATAAGATAGATTACGGCAAAGTACTCGAGTATCATATTGAAAAGCAGGCGGATATCACGGTTGTCGTGCACGATATGGACAGCGATTTCCGCGCAGACCGTTACGGCTGCGTGACAATGAACGAGGACAACCGTATCACAGGCTTTGAAGAGAAGCCGGTAATCACAAGCTCTAAAACTGTCTCATGCGGAATATATATCCTGCGCCGAAGGCATCTCATAGAGCTCATAGAGAAGTGTGCCGAGGAGGACAGGCATGATTTTGTAAGCGATATCTTAGTCAGGTACAGGGATGTGAAGGCGATCTACGGATATAAGCTTGACACCTACTGGAGCAACATAGCTTCGCTTGAGGACTACTATCGTACCAACATGGATTTTCTTAAAAAAGAGGTAAGGTACTTCTTCATGATGGATTATCCTTTGGTTTATACGAAGGCTGATGACCTGCCCCCTGCCAAGATAAACATGGGGTCGAATATAAGGAACAGTCTCATAGCTTCAGGCTCGATAATAAACGGCACGGTTGAGGATTCTCTTGTCTTTAAGAAAACCTTCATAGGGAGCAACTGCTATATCAAGAACTCCATCATATTGAATGATGTCTATATAGCTGATAACTCTCATATCGAAAACTGCATAGTGGAAAGCCACAGCACGATAAGAGGCGACTACTACCATAAGTGCGAGCAAGGCATAGACGTGGTAGTCGAATCCGGGGATAGGTTTATCATGTGATTTTTAGGGTCAGATGGTGCGAAGGCTATTGTGCTTGCACAAATAGACTTCGGAACATATGACCCGCCCGTACATGAGGAAGTAGCACGATAGTGCGGATTCCGAATGGACGGAGCATAGCGGGAGTTGCGGAGCAACGTAGCTATGCGTAAAATTTTTAGAGGATGTAATAGATGTACATAATCGTGGGACTAGGTAATCCGGAGAAGAAATACGAGCACACAAGGCACAACACAGGCTTTGAGGTCATTGATATACTGTCCGATAAATGGGACATAAAGGTTGCGGATAAAAAGCATAAGGCACTGTGCGGAAGCGGCATTAAAGATGGTGATAAAATCATGCTGATGAAGCCGCAGACCTATATGAATGCCTCGGGAGAGGCGATAGCTGACGCTGTAAGCTTCTACAAGACGGATCCGTCATCAGAGCTTATAGTGATCTATGATGATATTGACCTGCCTGTGGGAAAGCTTCGCATAAGGCCTGAGGGCTCGGCGGGCGGGCATAATGGAATGAAAGATATAATAGCGCATCTTGGCACTGAGGCTTTCACAAGGGTCAGGGTAGGAGTAGGAGCGAAGCCCGCTGACTGGGATCTTGTTGACTGGGTTCTGTCGAGGTTTTCCCCTGAGGACGAGGATATAATGAAGGAATCAAGGACAAGGGCTGCAGAATCAATAGAGGCCATACTGTCGCATGACGCAGAGTATGCGATGTCAAGGTTTAACGGATAATGAGATCACTCACAGAACCGATAAAGGAACTTGGAATCTATGACGATCTGCGTAATGCTTTAAAGCATAAGGGCATTACGGGGGTCACGGGTCTTACGGACAACGCGCGGACTGTCTTTTCTTATGCCGTTACCAAAGGGATACGGCTCTTTATCGTATCTGATGAAATAAGGGCAAGGCAGGTGGAGGAAGCAGCGTATCTTTTCGGCAGGGAGGTCTATTATTATCCCGCTAGGGATATGATGTTCTATCAGGCAGACCTTTCCGGAAATATGCTCACAAGGCAGCGAATGCAGGCGTTAAAAGCGTTGCATGATCATAAAAAGAGAACTGAAGAGAAGCATAGTGCCGGCTCCGGCATAACCCTTATCACTACCTTCGACGCCCTAATGGAGAGAATGGCTCCCGCATCAAGCATCACGGAAAACATCATTAACCTTAGCGTTGGCGATATGATTGACACAGAGGGCTTTACGAAACGCCTCACGGATTTAGGCTATGAGAGAGAGCCTGAGGCAGAGGAGCCGGGACAGTACGCCATAAGGGGCGGGATCATAGATATCTACCCGCTCACCGAGGAAAACCCGATTAGAATTGAGCTTTGGGGAGATGAGATAGACAGCATCAGGGAATATGATGCGATGAGCCAGCGCTCGATAGAAAAGCTGGAAAAGGTTTCGATATATCCTGCGACCGATCTTGTCACGAGCGAGGAAATGCGGCTTAAGGCAAAGGTCATGCTTGAGGAAGAGGGCGGGCGGATTTATTCTAAGCTTAGGGATGAGATGCATACTGAGGCAGCGTACAGGCTTAAATCCTACACGGATCAGGTGTGTGAGGCACTTGCTGCAGGAGTCAGCATCAATCTCTCGCCATATATCAGCTATCTGTACGAGAGGACGGAAAATCTCCTCGACCATTTTGGGGGCACGGGGGCAGACATAATTATAGACGAGCCTGCAAGATGTGAGGAGCGGGGACATGCCGTATGGCAGGAGTGGACGGACAGCGTTGCTCACCGCATAGAGACAGGGCACATGCTTCCGGGTGAGGGTAATGTCATGGTCCCCGCAAAGGATGTATTCGCATATCTTATGAGCCTCCCGGTGCTTGCGACCTCGATGATAAGCCTGCACCATGAGGACTATAAGTATCAGACCGAATACTCTGTTAATTCACAGGCGATAAGCTCATATAATAAAAGCTTCGACCAGCTTGCGTCAGACCTTAAAAGATATAAGAAAAGACACAGCAGAGTCGTAATCCTGTCGCCGTCACACACAAGGGCAAAGAAGCTTACGGAGGATTTGGAAGAGCTAGAGATAAATGCCTTTTACAGCGAGGATGAAGACAGAACCTTAAAGGGCGGGGAGATAATGCTTACCTACGGCAATCTCTCCAAGGGCTTCGAGTTCCCCGACATAGGCTTTGCCGTGATATCGGAGTCGGATATCTTCGGCGGGAAGGTGAGGAAGAAGCACAGGCGCAGACAGGTTTACGAGGGCGAGAAGATTTCTTCCTTCACGGACCTTACGCCCGGAGACTATGTTGTGCATGAGCTGCATGGCATAGGTATATACAGGGGTCTTACGAGCATAGAGATAGGCGGCGTCACGAGGGATTATGTCCGCATAGAGTACGGCGGCGGAAGCTTCGTGAATGTCATAGCGACGAATCTTGATTCGCTTCAGAAATATGCGGACAAGAGCACCGATAAGAAGGTAAAGATAAATAAGCTCGGCGGCACTGAGTGGAAGAAGACCAAGAATAAGGTCAGGCAGGCGGTAGACGGTATTGCGAGGGAATTAGTTACGCTCTATGCGGAAAGAGCAAGGAGCGAGGGCTACGTATACGGTCCCGATACCGTATGGCAGAATGAATTTGAAGAGCTTTTCCCGTATGATGAGACGGATGATCAGCTAAAGGCGATAGAGGATGTGAAGCACGACATGGAAAGCTCCACGATCATGGACAGGCTTATCTGCGGAGATGTAGGCTTCGGCAAGACGGAGATAGCGATAAGGGCAGCCTTTAAGACAGTACAGGAGGGCAGGCAGGTAGCGGTGCTCGTGCCTACCACGATCCTTGCGCAGCAGCATATCCAGACCTTCACTCAGCGCATGTCATCTTACCCTGTGCAGATAGAGATGCTTTCAAGATTCAGGACTCCGTCACAGATAAAGAAAACCATTGCAGGGCTTAAAAACGGCTCGGTCGATATAGTAATAGGCACGCACAGGCTTCTCTCAAAGGACATAGGCTTCAAGAATCTGGGGCTTTTAGTCGTAGATGAGGAGCAGCGCTTCGGCGTTACGCATAAGGAGAGGATAAAGGAGCTTCGCCGTAATGTCGATGTGCTGACGCTTACCGCAACGCCGATACCAAGGACGCTTCATATGAGCCTTGCGGGAATAAGGGATATGTCGCTGCTAAGAGAAGCACCGCAGGACAGACTTCCGATACAGACCTTTGTCATGGAATATTCAGAAGAAATGGTGCGTGAGGCACTAAGCCGTGAGGTCGCGCGGAGCGGTCAGGTCTACTATGTGCATAACAGGGTGAACGATATAGCGGATGTAGCGGCTAAGGTTCAAGGACTCATGCCTGATGCAGTCGTGGCATACGCTCACGGTCAGATGAATGAGAGGCAATTAGAGGATATCATGGTCGATTTCATAAACGGCGACATAGATATCCTCGTTTCCACGACGATAATAGAGACAGGGCTTGATATCCCTAACGTGAACACGATAATAGTCGATGATTCTGAACGGATGGGACTTGCGCAGCTGTATCAATTAAGAGGAAGAGTCGGCAGATCAAACCGCATGGCGTATGCGTTTCTAATGTATAAGCGGGATAAGATGCTTAAGGAGACGGCGGAGAAGCGCCTTTCTGCGATAAAGGAGTTTACCGATTTAGGCTCAGGCTTTAAGATAGCCATGAAGGACCTTGAGATCAGGGGAGCGGGAAATGTCTTAGGCGCGGAGCAGTCCGGACACATGGCGGAGGTAGGCTATGACCTTTACTGCAAGATGCTTGATTCTGCGGTGAAACGGGAGCGGGGCATAGAGGATCATGGGGACTTCTCTACCTATATAGATATGGACATAGACGCCGTCATCCCTGATTCTTATATAAGGAATGAAAACATGAAGCTCGATATGTATAAACGCATAGCAAGTGTGTCGTCTGCGGATGAAGCATCGGATATGAGAGACGAGCTTAACGATCGTTTCGGCAGGATACCTAAAGGCACTGAGAACCTAATAGAGATAGCCCTTCTCCGTACTAAAGCTCACGAACTTTTCATAGAAAACATGAAGGTCACGGATAAAGAAATAACGATGACGATATATAATAACGCCACGATAGACCCCACGAATATAGCCCCGATGCTTGAAGGCTTCAAAGGTAATATGCGTCTTATTACAACAGGCAAGCCGACCTTCATATATACGCTGTCAAAGGGCGACAGTGAAAACGACCAGACTGCCACCGTCCGCTCAGTCCTCGAAGGAATGAAGGGGCTGATTGCTTAGAATAATCAAAGTATGGTAAAATATTGATTCAGTGTGTATTGCTTTACGAGAGGTAAGGATAGTGGACAGACAGAATCTTACATTGCTTACGGACCTGTATGAGCTTACGATGATGCAGGGCTACTTTAAGAATGAGAACGCCAATCAGACCGTGATCTTCGATATGTTCTACCGCACGAATCCATTGGAGAGCGGATATGCTGTGATGGCAGGGCTTGAGCAGGTCATACAGTATATAAAAGAGCTTCGGTTTGAAAAAGAAGATATAGATTATCTGAGGAGCCTCGGCATATTTCAGGAAGACTTCTTATCTTATCTTGAGGACTTCAAGTTCACAGGCTCTATCTGGTCGATACCCGAAGGAGAGGTAATCTTTCCGAGGGAGCCGTTGGTTAAGATAATAGCACCTATAATGCAGGCTCAGCTCATAGAGACTGCGATACTTAATATAATCAACCATCAGTCCCTTATAGCGACCAAGACCGCAAGAGTCTGCTATGCGGCGAGAGGCGACGGGGTCATGGAGTTCGGGTTAAGACGTGCCCAGGGACCTGATGCCGGAACCTATGGAGCAAGAGCCGCTATGATAGGCGGCTGCATAGGCACTTCAAATGTGCTTGCGGGACAACTCTTCAATGTACCCGTAAAGGGAACTAACGCCCATTCATGGGTCATGAGCTTCCCAGATGAGCTCACGGCATTCAGAAAATACGCGGAAATTTATCCCGATGCCTGCCTGCTAATAGCAGATACCTACGACACGCTTAAATCCGGCGTGCCTAATGCGATAAAGGTATTTTCGGAGCTTCGAGACAAGGGGATACATCCGAAGCTTTACGGCGTAAGGTTTGATTCAGGCGACCTTGCCTATCTCTCGAAGAAAGCGAGAGTGATGCTTGATGAGGCAGGCTTCACAGATGCCGTGCTCTCCGCCTCAAACGACCTTGACGAATTTTTGATTGATTCGCTGAAAGTACAGGGAGCGAAGATAACAAGTTGGGGCGTAGGCACGAACCTGATTACCTCAAAAGACTGGCCTGCATTCGGAGGCGTATATAAGCTTGCCGGGGTAGTGAATGAAGACGGCTCATGCACGCCTAAGATAAAGCTCTCCGAGAACTCCGAGAAGATAACGAATCCCGGAAACAAGAAGATAATAAGAGTCTATGACAGTGAGGGCAAAGTAAAAGCAGACCTCATCTGCCTCATAGAAGAAGAATTCGATCCTAAGGACGACCTGACTTTGTTCGATCCTCAGGAGCCATGGAAGCGCACGCACCTAAAAGGCGGAGAGTATTCGATGCGGGAGCTTATGATACAGGTATTCGACAAGGGAGAGTGCGTCTACACCTCGCCCTCTGTCATGGAAATGCGGGACTACTGTGCGAAAGAGCTTGACACCCTCTGGGACGAAACCCGCCGCCTCGTAAACCCGCACAACGTATACGT
>JAFTAP010000058.1 GCA_017455525.1 Lachnospiraceae bacterium | reverse complement strand
TCGCCATGCTCCGTCCATTCGGAATCCGCTAATTTGCTACGCAAATTGCTACTTCCTCATGTTCGGGCGGGTCACAAGTTCCAAATCCTATTTGTGCAAGCACAATCGGATTTGTACCTTTTGACCCTAGCATCATAATATTAAAACAATAAGCCGATCAAAACATTATTGAAGCATTGTAACAGTTCCCGCAATCCATTTCAATTACACAAAAGCCTTAAAATGCCTAAGTCAGATAAATAACCTGAAACCTGTCCGCAGTCCTGCCGAATACCTCGCGCGCCAGTGCATGATCAGAGAATACGTCCATGACTATAAGCATAGGCATCTCCCTTGAAAAAGCCTCCATTATCCTTGACGACTCATGTCCCGCCTCCTCGGTTGCGGCCTGTATGTATTTCCTTGCGCCTCTTATTACCCGAAGCTGCCTCCTCTCTATCTCAACCCTGTGCTTAAAGTTCTCCAAAGCGTCCGACGCTTCACCTACCCTGTCCGCATCGATAGAGACTTCCTTTATCTGCTCACCTATGCCATTCACGACCGCAAGCACCGCCTCGTACTCCTGCCTGCTCTCATCGGCAGCGCCTCGCAAGGCATCCAGCTTCTTCTCCTGCCTCCTTCTCCACTGTCTCCTGAAATAAAATACGAAAAGGGCGAATAACAAAAGCAGGAAGCCGTCATAGATGGTATCAAAGGAACCATTCACGGCTCCCGGCATCTCAAATCTGAATACTACTCCCGCAAGCACGAGTCCCAATCCCCCGATAAGACAGAGGAGAGCCAGCGCAAGACTTAAGAAATGCTGGGTATTCTGCCTTCTTACATTCTGTGCCTTACTTACCTTATCCTCGGCTTCATCCATTATATTTTTTTTCTCATCAAGCGTCTTTACCGCCTCCGCCTCCTGTTCGCGGAGCACCTTGACGTCATCGCTCTTCTGCTTGCAGCGCTTTAATTCCTCCTGAAGCTCATACTGCTTCTGTTCCTCCTTGTACCTTGCCTCCTCGGTAACCCTTGAGCCTCCGCGGGTAAGCCTCGTCTCCGCCCTCTGCAGTGCCTCAAGGCTTCTCTTTGACAACGTCCTCTCCTCCTCAGCATTGATAAGAGACATAAGAAGGTTCCTGTCGTGCATGGAGTAATCATCATAAGACGTGCCGTCTATTATCGTGGCGTTCCTCACATACTGATCCCTCGTCACTCCCATGAAATAATTCGGCTCGAAGCCCATAGGCGAGCCATCGATCTCGGACGTCAGCTTACAGGTATCCATGGAAGCGTCCATAGTGCCGAAAGTCCTTGTTATCCTGTATTCCCTGCCCTCTGCGGATACAGTCATGGAGCCTCCGAAGCTTGCTCCGTCTCTCGGTATGTACTGCGCCCTCACCTTCTGCTGCCCGTCAAGCCCGAATATCATTGCGATAATAAATTCAGAGATGGCAGACCTGTCCCAGACAGTGCCTATCTCTTTGATGTTCATTCCCTGTGAGAAAACATAATCTGCATTTTTCAGATTTCCGAATCCATCTATATGGATACTTAATATCCTCAAAATACGTCTCCTCCCGTTATGGCGGTTATACCCGCCCTTATTATGTCTTTCTTTAAGTCAAGCGACTCATTTCCCTCACTGACCCTCTTTATGAAGCGGTCCCTTAACGAATTCTCCGTAAGGCTCTCTCCGTCCACGTCGAATACGATCTCGTCCGTGACAGATACTGCGAAGTACTCCCTGCCCAAAGCCTTTTCCAACACCTTATTATCTATGATGTGATTCAAGTCCATAGTGCCTGTAAGGTTCACATGAACCATTGCCGCACCGTTTATTCCCGGCATGCCGCCAAGCTCCCGCCTCGCATTCTCGACTACGGCATCAGAGCCGCCGACTCCCGTTATATCAAGATCAAGCTCGTAGCAGAGCCTCTTTCCGCTGCGCACGAACACAGGCGACAGCCGCTTTCCCACCGTGTATATCTCCATGAAGCCCTTATTTCCGCCCTCGTCAAAGGCAAGGGACTCTAAAGACCCCGGAGCGCAGAAATAACCGCCTCCCTTAAGCTCACCGTGCCTGTATGTCCTCTCAAGTCCAAGCCCTAAATAAGATATGCCACGCTCCTCGAAGCCCCTTAGATTCAAAAGCCCCGATGCAAGCACGATATTTAACTGCTTGTCGTCGAATAAAGGAAGCTTTGTCGCCTCGTACACGCCGTAAATATCAACGTCATCTATAGTGACCTTCTTTTCAAGCTCGCTTAATATCTTAAGATTATCGGGCAGATATTTTTCGACCGAAAAGAAAGCGGACTCATAAGAATTGCCCGGAAGCAGCACAAACTCTATACCCTGGGCACTCTTTATCGCCGTATAGACTCTGTCTATCGTAGTCCTCGATATATGCTCCGCATCTATAAGACCGCCTGTGATCAGGACTGCTTTCGCATCCTCCGATACGGCGAACTCTATCATCTGCTCGAAAGCAGATATTATCTCCTGCTTCCTCGTCGCTGATTTCTCCGGCGGAAGCATCCCACCGAACGGTATGTCCAGATGTATGTCCGATACATGAATAAGCTTCAATTTACCTACTCCGCTCCGGCTCCGTTATTTCCCGCTCCCGCAAGTATCTGCATAGCAAGAGCCTGTGCTGCCGCATCCTCATCCTCTGCTCCGGTATCCTCGTCATCACCGCCTTCATCCTCATGTCCGGCGGCATCGTCGTTATTATCATTATTCTGAGCATCATTATCCGTGGCGGCCCCCGTAGTCAGGTTCGACCTCGCCCTGTCAGCATACTCGGAGTCTCCCATCTCATTCACGAGCCTGCTGTACGCCTGGGTCGCATGCACGCTGTCACCCGATTCCTTATAGCTCTCCGCAAGATAGAATAGTGCCTCATCACTTGAAGGCGCTATCTCCGTAGCGCGCAGGAGATCCGCTATCGCAAGCTGGTATTCCTCATTCTCAAGCTCTTCTTTACCCCTGTCTATATATGTCCTTGCCGCCCTCACCGCAACGTCGCTATCCAGATAATCATAAAGATTACGGAACGCCTGTGAATATATCGAGGGATCAAGCTTCGACACCGTATTGGAGCTTATGGCAAGGCTCATACCGTTGCCCGAAACCGTCTCTATAGGTATCCTTGAAAGCAAGGCTTCCGTTCCCGTCACGTCATCAGGATTTCGCATATAGTTAAGCGCCGCTTCAGCAAGAGCATCATATCGCTCCGCCATACCGGAGCTTCCGGCAAGGTCTCCGAGGCTTCCCTTAAGCTCGTCATTTTCTGTCTGCAGAGCTTCTATACGCTTATCCTGCTCCTCTATGTCGGCATTCTTTACGGTGAGCTCATCGCTGACTTCCTTTATCTGCGCATTCATATCCTCCGATGCCTTCCTGATACGTGCCGGAAGCACGAGGAAGAAGATCAATGCGGCTCCCACCACGGCTCCTATAAGTATGTTAAATATAGCCGAGGAACTATGTCTCTCAACTGAGTTCACGGGCTGGATTATAGTCTCGTTCCCGCTCGTATAGGTTATGGCGTCCTGACTCGTCCTGCTCCCTGATTTCCTGCGTCTTGAAGCTGCCGGCTCACTCGCAAAGCGTGCGGCTATGCCTTCTTCCGCCTCTTTCAGATAATAAAGGAGCCTCGTATTATTCCTGTCGATCTTTAAGGCGCTGCTTATTATCCTCTTTGCCCTCGCAAACTCCTCTGACTGCAGATATAAAAGTCCTAAAAGCTCGTATGCCACGATAAGGTTAGGATTCATATGCAGGACCTTTTTAAGCTGTATCACGGCAAGGTCAAGGCTTCCCTGCTTCGCATAAAGAAGCGCCTGATTATACTTCTTTATCGACTGATTTATCGTATCAAGCCTTGAAGGGTTTCCTTGTATAGTCTCCATGAAGTCGTCGGCTATATTCTTCTCCGGCTTCATGCTCTTTGATACGACCCACTCCGAGAAAGCCGCAACCGCCTCGCCCATCTCGAAGTATACGAGTCCTAAGAGGTTCCTCGCCTCTATATTCATGCGGTTCAGCTTTAAGCAGGCGCGCAATGACAGCACGGCTCCCGAAAGATCCCGCACCTTCGCCTTCGTCAGTCCGTCATTATAGTACTGGTTCGAAGTCCATATTATGCGTCTGTATTCTCTTATGTCGGCGCCGCAGTTCGTGCAGAATGGATTCGCAGTAAGCTCCGCCCCGCAATTAAAACATCTCATCTGGCGACGCTTCTCTCCTCCAGATGTACTATGAGGTCGACCATATCGGTGACATCAAGCGCCCTTATCTGGCTCTCCGCATCCTCCACCTCAGGCGAGGGATGGAATTTCTTCAGTTCCTCTTCAAAATCGATCATTGTCTGTCCTTATTTCCTAATCTGCCCTGCGTGATGTTTCATATCCGCAAAGCTTTGCCTGGTTTTTATTTTCTTAATCCCGCAAGTCTTTCCCTGACCTCGGACATCATCTTTTCGTAAGACGCAAGCTTTTCCTTCTCCTCCGCTATCTTCTCCGCCGGAGCCTTTGACAAGAACTTCTCGTTTGAAAGCATGGCGTTAGAGCGCTTTAATTCGCCCTCAAGCCTCTTCTCCTCCTTCTCAAGCCTCGCTATCTCTTCGGAGAGATCTATAAGCTCTGCGAGAGGAATATAAACGGTAGCTGCGCCCGTGACAACCGACACCGCATCATCAGGTATGCCCGCCTTATCGGTCTGATACGTGACAGTCGGAGCATTTATCAAAGACTTGAAATAAAGCTCTCCCGCCTTGAAGGAATCAAGCACGTCCTGATTATCTGATACCACCGTAGCGTCCGCCGCCTTCTTAGGCGGTACGTTCATCCCGGAACGGACATTCCTTACGCCCTTCACAGCTTCCTTTATTATCTCTATGCTCTTCTCGTCAGATGCAAAGTCATACTCCTTATCGTATGCCGGCCAGTCCGATATCATTATGGATTCGTCCATGTCATTGTCATCCGTCTCTTCCTTTATCGTGCAGTAAATCTCCTCCGTGACGAAGGGCATGTACGGATGCAGCAGCTTAAGCGAAGTTATGAGCACCTTCTTTAACGTGTATAATGCCGCATTCTGTGATTCCTTATCGTCCGTATTGTAAAGCCGGGGCTTCACCATCTCGATATACCAGTCGCAAAGCTCGCTCCAGATGAAATCATAGATTTTAGCCGCAGCGACGCCCAGCTCGAACTTCTCCATGTTTTCCGTGACCTCGTTTACGATGCGGTTCATCTTCGAGAGTATCCAGCGGTCCACAGGCGCAAGATCCTTCATATCAGGCTTCGTCACGGTCTTACCGTCCATGTTTAACAGAATGAAGCGCGAAGCGTTCCATATCTTATTCGCAAAGTTCCTCGCTGCCTCGACCTTCTCGTAAGAAAATCTCATGTCATTTCCCGGAGAGTTGCCGGTGATCAGCATGAAGCGGAGCGCATCTGCCCCGTACTTATCTATGACCTCAAGGGGATCTATGCCGTTGCCCAAGGACTTTGACATCTTGCGTCCCTTTTCGTCTCTTACAAGCCCGTGGAATAAGACCGTCTTAAAGGGCTCCTTCCCCATCTGCTCATAGCCGGAGAATATCATCCTTATTACCCAGAAGAATATGATGTCATAGCCTGTGACAAGGACATCTGTCGGATAAAAATATTTTAGTTCCTCCGTCTCGTCAGGCCAGCCAAGCGTCGAGAAGGGCCAGAGTGCGGACGAGAACCACGTATCAAGCGTATCGGGGTCCTGTATCAGATGCTCCGCTTTGCACCCGCACTTAGGGCACTTATCGGGCTTATTCCTTGATACTATAAGCTCTCCGCATTTATCACAGGTATAGGCGGGTATCCTGTGTCCCCACCAAAGCTGCCTTGATATGCACCAGTCCCTTATATTATCCGTCCAGTTAAAGTAAGTCTTCTCCATATTCTCGGGTACGAGCCGTATATCACCGTTCTTCACGCCGTTTACGGCAGGGCGTATAAGCTCGTCCATCTTTACGAACCACTGCTCCTTGACTAACGGTTCTACCGTCGTATGGCATCTGTCATGCGTTCCCACATCATGAGAATAATCCTCTATCTTTACGAGGAGCCCCATCTCGTCAAGCTCTTTTACGATAGCCTTCCTCGCCTCATAACGATCCATTCCGGCGTACTTGCCGCCATTCTCATTTATCGTGCCATCGTCATTCATAATATTGATTATGTCGAGATCATGCCTCTTTCCGACCTCGAAATCGTTAGGATCATGTGCGGGAGTTATCTTCACGACGCCGGTCCCGAACTCCATATCCACGTAGTCGTCAGCGACTACAGGCATCTCCCTGTTCATTATCGGGAGCATAACCTTCTTACCGACAAGGTCTTTATATCTGTCGTCATTCGGATTCACAGCGACAGCCGTATCGCCAAGCATAGTCTCTGGTCTTGTCGTAGCGAATGTGAGGTAGTCATCGGTTCCTATAATCTGATATTTGATGTGCCAGAGGTGGCTGTTCTGATTTTCATATTCAACCTCGGCATCGGATATCGTCGTAAGGCAGACAGGGCACCAGTTTATCATCTTCTGTCCCTTATAGATAAGCCCCTTGTCATAAAGCCTTACAAAGACTTCATTGACCGCCCTGTTGCAGCCCTCGTCCATCGTGAAGCGCTCCCTGTCCCAGTCACAGGAAGAGCCGAGCTTCTTTAGCTGGCTGACTATCCGTCCGCCGTATTCCTTCTTCCAGTCCCAGCATTTCTCAAGGAACTTCTCGCGCCCTAAGTCCTCTTTGGTTATGCCCTGTTCCTTCAGCGTATTTATTATCCTGACCTCGGTAGCTATGCTCGCATGGTCGGTTCCCGGCTGCCAGAGCGCATTATAGCCCTGCATCCGCTTGAAGCGGATCAGTATGTCCTGCATAGTATTGTCTAAGGCATGCCCCATGTGAAGCTGCCCCGTGATATTCGGCGGGGGTATTACTATAGTGAAAGGCTTCTTCGACCTGTCAGGCTTAGCATGGAAATATTTCTTTTTTTCCCACTTCTTATAAAGGGCATCCTCTATGCCCTTGGGATCGTAGGTTTTAGCGAGTTCTTTGCTCATAATCACATAATTCTCCTATTAAAACATAATCTTATAAATTATAGAATTATGTAAAGCGTTCGTCAAGTATTGCGGGAATATATGAATAAATCGTTTATACCTGCCACCTGACCTTGAACTTGCTGCGGTACGCCATACAGTAGGCGGCTGTCCGTCCGGCAGTAGCCAAAACAGAGCATATGCCTATTGCTCTTTAGAATTAACTTACTCTTTAACATTTTAGTTCGATTTAATAAAGAATGACCCGGGCTTAATTTTATGTCAACCACTTCTCGTATTCTTTCAGCATTTGACAAATTAAAGCGTATGGAATATATTGTCCTGTGCAATCAAATACCGGGGGAGCTGATTATAGCTGAGAGCCCGAGCAAATCGGGGACCCTTATTACTTGAACCGGATAATGCCGGCGTAGGGAGGTCATTATGTCTAAGAATGTCAAAATGCTTACTTTTTCTGCTATCTGTATAGCACTCGCCACCGTTACTAATATGGTGAAGCTGATCCATCTGCCTATGGGCGGATCGGTAACGTTATGCTCCATGCTCTTTGCCTGTCTGCCGGGATACTTCTACGGCTGGAAGACAGGGCTTATATCGGCTGTAGCTTACGGCATACTGCAGTTCGTTACGGGACCTTATATAGTCTATCCTTTACAGGTTATAGTCGATTATCCGCTGGCCTTCGGAGCGCTTGGGCTTTCGGGTTTCTTTGCGGAGAAGAAATTCGGGCTTCAGACAGGGTATGCGGTTGGCTGCCTTGGCAGATGGCTGTTTTCATTCCTTTCAGGCTGGCTTTTCTTCGGAGAGTACGCCCCTGACGGCTGGGCGCCGGTCGTTTATTCCGCAGTCTACAATATAGCTTACATAGGGCTTGAAATGGTGATAACTCTTGTCATCATCTCGCTGCCACCGGTTAATAAAGCCTTGCAGAAGGTAAAACAGATGGCTAATAACCAATAAACCGCATAGCTTGAAATGTAAGATTTCTGAATGCGATTTCAATTTTGCATTCAGGAATCTGCTTACTTTGTCGTATGCTTTCTATAATTGCATTATCACATAAATCTTGCCTTTATTAGCTCTGTGTTTCTTGCTATGCCGAATATAATCAAAGCTGCACAGTAGGCACAAAGTAATACTGTATTTATTCGCTTAAAGGCAAGGTTTTTGTGTGGTAAGAAAAATTCATAAATTATCTCGAATATAAGAAACGGCAAGGTGACAAACAGAAAGGGATTGGCTTCGTATGCCTGCGTAAAATCAAGCATAAGAAGAGCTTCTATCATTTTAGTCACGCCGCAGCCCGGACACTTTAATCCCGTGATCAAACGGAACGGGCATGGAATATAAAAGCCGGTGAGGCGTCTTAAAAGGAGATAGCCCAAAAGCGCCGCACCGGTTATGATAAAGCCTAAAATATTTTTCCTGAATTTATCGGTCATGGACGATAAAGGTCAGTAGACAGAGTGTTTATCCTACCGCATTATTTATCGTATCCTGCATCAGTGCGTAGTCCACGATCCCAAGCCCGAAGATACCGAGTATCAGATAAAGTATAGCCGAGGACGAAGGCGGATTTCCCATATTCTGCTTGATTATATCCGTCCTCTCACCCATCCTGTAGAGCCAGTACCATGAATAGATGCCGCAGGTTATTATTGAGAACAAAATCACAAGTCCTCCCGAGGTGCCGTTCTGCTCGCCTGATAAGCTGTTTATCTCTTCATTCAGCACATACATCCAGTAAATGCCATAGATGCCGCAGGTGATAATTGAGAAGATTATGCAAAGGGCAATATTCCTGTTCGTGCCCCCGCCTATCGGCGCATAACCGTAATCTGTCTGCTGATATACCTGTCCGCCATAGCCCTGCTGCTGATAGCCCTGATTATCATAGCCTTGGCTATAGTTTGACTGCTGATAGTTCTGCTGGTTGTAGTCCGTCTGCTGGTAATTCTGCTGATTTGTACTGCCCGCATTGTAGTCATTCTGATAGCTTCCCGTATTACCATTAGCACCGGAAGCTACGTTAGCTCCGCAGTTCGGGCAGAACTTCGTGTCGTCTGCAATATTAGAGCCGCAATTAGGACAAAACATTTTTCTTCCTCCTTAAAATAAAAACTGTCACACAAGGATACTGAAGTCTCAAAAGAATTCAATATCCTCTAGTATACACATAAATTGCTGCTAAGTACAGAATAGAGTTTATTATTTTGTATCAGCACAGCAGCCATACGGCGAGATTAGCTCCGGCGTGAAGCAATATAGGTACGGGTATCCTGTGATCTCTGTGGTAGAGTGTGCAGAAAAGCATTCCCATGATAAAAGCGTAAATCCCCTGTACCATATTCATGTGGTAGACGGCGAATAACCCCGAAGACATTATCGCAGAGACGGCAAAGCCCAGCCTCTTATACAAAAATCCATATATCCCTATGCGGAATATAAGCTCTTCCAATACCGGAGCCACAAGGCAGTACAGAAAAAAACCCGATATTATGTCAATCGAATACAGCTTTCCCACAAAACTTTCTGTATAAACAGGAAACATCCTTGGTATAGGACTATGCATGATAAGCAGATTCAACGCCACTCCGCATATCCCGCCAATCAGTACATACTTCGCTATATCCGCTATGATCCTTAGTACTTTCCTTATTCCCTCTTTCATATCGCTATCACATAATCCATCAATGCCTTCATTGCAATTCAAAAGAAAACGAAAATATATATCTTATTCACTCTCTCTCCATAAGTTGAACACGATTTGAACACATTTCCTATATATAATACTCTTATAGTTTGAAGGAAGAAAGAACACCTAAAAACTATTTTCTCCCCCAATTAACTCTCCAGGAAGCGGTCCACCCAAGGCCGCTTCCACTATTTTGTCTATATTGAAAAACAAAAAAAATGCAGGAGATGGGACTTGAACCCACACGGCCTTGCGGTCACAGGCACCTGAAGCCTGCGCGTCTGCCAATTCCGCCACTCCTGCATATCATGGAAATATCAATCCGCATCAAGCCTCATTGCTTCTTCAAGCCCTTCACAGACTTGATGCGGCTTCGATTTGAAATTATACAATTACAGCTTTGACTTTGCAAGCTCCACTAAATCCTTGAAGCCCTCGGCATCGTTTACTGCTATATCAGAGAGCATCTTACGGTTGATGTCTACCTCTGCAAGCTTCAATCCGTGCATGAAATTGCTGTAATTCATGCCATTAAGTCTTGCAGCTGCATTTATTCTCGCTATCCAGAGCTTTCTGAAATCCCTCTTTCTCTGCTTTCTTCCCGCAAATGATGATGCAAGAGCGCGCATCACGGACTGCTTCGCAACCCTGTACTGCTTCGACCTTGCTCCTCTGTATCCTTTTGCGAGCTTCAGCACCCTGTTGTGCCTTCTCCTCGCCTTCATTCCGCCTTTAACCCTAGCCATTTCTCCGTCCTCCTATCTTTTGTCATAAGTGGTATTGCTTGCAGCATATTTCTTATGACGCTTCATTGTTTTCATATTCTGCTCAATATTACCTTTAGATATAAGGTAAAATCTTCTTCATGTTCTTCTCGTTAGAAGCATCAACGATTGCTGATTTCCTAAGGTTCCTGATAGTCTTCGGAGACTTCTTCGTGAGAATGTGACGCTTGTACGCCTTATTCCTCTTAAGCTTTCCGCTCCCGGTCAGCTTGAAGCGTTTAGCTGCCGACCTATTTGTCTTCATCTTTGGCATTTCCATTTCCTCCTTGATTATATAACTATTATCGCCTGTCACTTCTTCTCCGCAAGAGTGATCGTCATGGTCCTGCCCTCGACCTTCGCAGGCTTATCCACGACCGCCACGTCACTTAAAGCTTCGGCGAAATCATCCAGTATATACTTGCTGTCATGCATATGAGCCATCTCCCTGCCCCTGAACCTCAAGGTCACCTTCACGCGGTTTCCTTTAGCAAGAAACTTTCTGGCTGCGCTCATCTTCGTGTTGAGATCGTTCTTGTCTATATTCGGAGACATCCTGATCTCCTTTATCTCTACGATCTTCTGCTTCTTCCTCGCATCCTTTTCCTTACGTATCTGCTCATACTTGAACTTACCGTAATCAACGATCTTGCAGACCGGCGGGTTCGCATTCGGGGCAATCTTCACAAGGTCAAGCTCCGCCTTCTCCGCCTCTTTCATTGCATCCGCTATTGACATTACTCCGAGCTGCGCTCCGTCAGCCCCTATGACACGCACCTCCCTGTCGCGTATCTGATCATTGATGAAATAATCGTTGCTAATCGCCTTTACCTCCCTATAACACAAAGAAGACCGTGCAAAGCACAGTCCTCCACTAAGTCCATAAAAGATGAACGCCTGACGGCATGAATAAATAAAACCGCCTCAGGGTGAGAGCCACGCTCTGCTTGATAACTTCTATAAAATACACGACAACTTATATTTTGTCAACACTATAATTTTAGATCTGCCCCCTACCTGTTTCCGGCTTTCTTCATCAAAGCCACGAAATCCCTTGCCGGAAGCGTCCTTGAGTAGAAATATCCCTGTAAGAAATCACATCCCATCACGGAAAGCCTTCTCGCCATGTCCTTCGTCTCGACGCCGACTAAAACTATCTTCAGCTTCTGATTCCTGAACATCTCTATGACATCCGGAAGCAGCATGGAATCCTTCTCGAAATAAGAGATGACTAATGCCCTGTCAATCTTTACCATGCTTATCGGAAGCTTCATTATATTCTCAAGACTTGAATAGCCGCTTCCGTAGCCATTTAAGGCGAACTCCGCTCCCGCTTCCGAAAGAAGCTTCATATTCGCCTCCGCTATACCGTCACGGTCGGTATCTATTACCTCCGCTATGTCGAAGCTTATCCGCTCAAGCGAAACGCCGTTCTTACTCGCTATGCTTAAGAACTCCTCCGCCATACCCTCCTGCATAAGCTGCATTGCGGACAGATTCACGCTTATCCTTCCCACGCCGTAAAGCTCAGGCTCCTGATCCTTGATGAACTCACAGGTCTTCTCGAATATATGCCGTCCGAGCGCTATGATGCTTCCGTTCCGCTCCGCCTCAGCAATGAACTCCCTCGGCGGTATGAATCCCACCTGTCTGTCAAAGATACGCGCAAGCACCTCCGCCCGCTCCATCTTCTCGGTTATGGGTGAGAAGATGGGCATGAAATAAATCTGCACGCTCTTCTTCTCGATCGACTTCTCAAGAGCTATCTCTATATCATTCTTCCTCTTGCTGCTGACTATAAGCTCATCATCAACTATTATATTTCCCTTTGCCCCTGACGCAACATTCTTCAACGTGTAGTCAAGGATGCTCTGCGTGCGCTTAATATCGCCGTTTAGCATGTCATAAGGAATAACGACGAATACTACCGAGAAATGTATGCGCTCGCCATCTATGACGAAGCCCGAATCAAGCCTCTTCCTACCCTGTTCCATGGCAAGCTCCACGTCAAGCTTTGCGGGCGTAAGCACTATATATGTATCGTCGCTGTATCTGAAAATATGGTCGTCGGAATAATTCTTCCTCACGTAGCCTATCGCTTCCTGTAAGCCCCTATACGCCTTGTCCTCTCCGAATACGGTCTTTACCGACCTGTAATTATCGAGGTATATCACAAGAAATGAAAACTCCGTCCCGCCGCTCATAAGCTCCTTTAAGTATTCAAGATACCCGTCCCTGTTGAAAAGCCCTGTCTCCTTATCTATATAAAGGTCGGGATTCTGCAATGAAAGGTAAACTATGCACATTGCGAAGCATGAAAACGCATTCGTCAGCAGCACCCACGGGAAGAAAAGGCTCTGCAATACCGCCCCCACGCAAAGTGCCACGAACATTGACACTATGCTATACAGATGCATCCTGATTATCCTCTTGCGGTATACTATCACATATACCACCCCCAGCACGAGATAAAATGAATTGAGGATATAATTAGTAAGGTAAGTCGCCCCGTGCATATAACCTTCTGCGCTGTCAAAGTAATAAAGCGCCCCCGTAAAGGGCGTCGCTATCGCCATCACTATCATCAGCAGATAAGGCACGCAGTATATAACAAAAAGCGGCGTCTTAATGACATCTGTCTGATCCGTCACGGAAAGGATATATACGAAAAGGAGGAGCACATTAGTAGCGATACATACAAAATAAAAGATATTCACGGTATGGAGCAGCTCCATAGGGATCATGCGCCAGTAGACATCCGCAAATGCGGATACCATATCCATAAGCGTAGAGATGCACCCCGAGGTCATCGCAAGAATGAAGTATCTGTTCTTCTTGGTCGGCAGATGCCTCTTTGCAAAATAAAAGATAAGCAGGACAGACTCAAACGCCAGCGCCGCTATTTCAAAATCAAAATTCCATTTCATCAGATATTCATGTTTTTAACGTTAACGTACTAAAACCGCTTACAATGTGCAGCGTTATTTCTCATAAATCCCTGCCGTGGCAGTTCTTATATTTCTTGCCGCTGCCACAAGGACAAGGCTCATTCCTTCCTATCTTCCTGCCATCCCGCACAAAAGTATGGCTCTTCTTCTGATCCTTTATAAGTTCTTCTCTCTCTTCCTTGGAATAAATATCATCCCATTCGGGAAGCTCATAGAGCCAGTCCGCCTTGGCGTCAACCATGTTCCTGAAAAGCTTCTCATTATCAAAATCAAGCGATACCTCACTATCCTCCGTCATTTCTTCAAGGTCGTTCTCCGCTTTAAGGGAGTCATTGATCCCATCGAGGAAGCCTGTCATATACATCAAGGTCACATCATACTTCTCGGCAAGCTCCTTCACCGTGCCTTTTACTCCCTCATCAGGATTTTTTAGAAGCTCGGCATAGATAGCCTTCTCCTTCTGGAAATAATCCTGCCACAGCCTCTGCAGATCGCCCTTATTCGCCGTAGGGCTGTACGCCATATCACGCCAGTCGTTTATTAAGCTCATGATTTTATATTCTCCTTGGTCGTTTTTGCTTTAATCTTAAAAACATATGATAACATATTTCAAAGCTTGTGTGAAACCATGCTAGCTATCAGCCTTTTTTATCCCGCTGATGTCCGTGCCCGCCGTCATGGAATAATTCGTATGATAAATCACATACCCCGGCACAGCCCCGGCCGGTTTCTTCACGTTCTTTATCAGAGTATAGTCAATATCAACCTTGCCTTGCTCCCGTCCCGTGCTGTAATGTGCCGCAAGAGCGCCCGCCTCATTGAAGCTCGTATCGGGCACAACCATAGGATCGCCCTTTCCTACCACCAAAAGCACATGCGAGCCGGGATAAGTCTTGGAATGAAACCACCAGTCGTTGCCATGCCCTGTCTTAAAGGTAAGCTCGTCATTCTGGATATTATTCTTTCCCACGAATATGTCATAACCGTCTGATGAAATAAAATGCAGCGGAGCGCTCTTATTCCCAGCCTTGCGGTTCTTTGAGTTCATAGGATTCTTCTTAATATAGCCTGTTCTTTTAAGCTCCTCCGATATAAGCAACAAATCCTCTTCCGATTCCGCCGTCTCAAAGGAAGCCTCTATGCTTTTAAGGTGCTGCAGCTGAAGCCTGCTCTCCTCCGCCTGCTCCATAGCCGCCTTTTTGGTGCGTTTCAGCTTCTCGAATCTTGCGAAGTATTTATTCGCATTCTCATGCACGGAGATTGAGGGATCAAGCGGCACACGGATTTCCTTTCCGTCATAGAAATTCACGGCGTCAAAATGATCCGCTCCGTCCACTACATCATAACCGTAGGTATTTATAAGCTCCGCATACACACGGAACTTATCCATCTTGTCGGTGTCCTTTATCTGGTTACGCTGAATATCGTATTTCTTCGCCGTGCGCTCTATGGCGTTGGACACGATCTTCCTTAAATCCGCTGATTTCTGTCTTATGTGGTTATATGCATTCCTTTCGGAATAAAACCGCTCTATGACCTCTGAAATCGAATCAAAACTCTTCCTTTCGAGATCGTCATACATAGTAAGCTTTACTGCAGCAAACTCTCTGGGTTTAGCCCCGTTCATCTCATACACTATCTCAGGAGAAAAATTTCCGTCACTTAAATTATCTGTCAATTTAATGAAATTATCATAAAGTGCCTTCAGATCAGTCTCCGCAATAGACGTCGCATTGTCATTACCATCTATCCCCGACCTATGGCATAATTCCAAAGCAATCACAGGCGAGAACCCTGTATAGGTACTGTATATAGCCTTTATCACATTCATAGGTCTGCCAAGCACATGATTTCTAAAGAATTCAAAATCTCGCTCCACGAAAGGATCTGCCTTATCCTGTGTTTCGGGTATGAAGTATCTCTCTCCCGGAAGCACAGTACGCACAGAGCTCATGGACGGCGGAACACGGCGAATAGCGTCTATTATAATCTCTCCGCAAACTGAATCGTATTTGTTATCATCAGCTCTTCCGTCCTCGGAATTATCGCACAATCCTTGCTCACTGTCCCTTATTCTGCTCTCCGCGAAGATAATATTGCTGTATTTCCCCATAAGCTCCACGATAAGCTTCTTCCTCACAAGGTCTCCCATCTCATCCCTGTGCTCTATCTCAAACATTATGATTCGCTCCAGAGAAGGCTGCGTGACAGATATTATTCTCCCCCCTTGTAAGTGCTTCCTCAGAAGCATGGTAAAGGCCGGAGCTTTAAGCGGAGCCGTGAGATTCTTCTCCGTAAGGCATATAAAGGGCATGGAAGCATTGGCAGAGATCAACAGCTTCTTAATGCCGTATTCCCTTGTCTTCACGGTAATAAGAAGCTCTCCCTGCTCCGGTTCCGATATCTTCGATATGTATCCGTCTGTCAGAAAATGCCGCAGCTCAAAGGCTGCGGCACAAACCGTCACTCCGTCAAAAGCCATAGTTATGTCAACCTAATCTCCATAACATCGGGCATAAAACCCACATTTTGCAGCAACTATTGTCCTTCGATCATCCAAGTGTACATCTCTGTATACTTATCCGCCGACACATGCCATGAAAAATCAGCGTCCATAGCACGGTCTATGATCTTATTCCACTCACGCTTCCTGTCGTAATAAATACGCTCTGCATACCTTATAGCTCCAAGCATCTCATGGGCATTGTAGTTCGTAAAGGAGAAGCCCGTACCCTTGCCCTCATACTCATTATAAGGCTCTACAGTATCCTTAAGCCCGCCTGTCTCGCGCACGATAGGCACCGTGCCGTAACGCAGAGCCATAAGCTGCGAAAGCCCGCAAGGCTCGAAAAGGCTCGGCATCAGGAAAGCGTCGGATGCCGCATATATCTTATGCGAAAGCTCCTCGGAATAATAGATATTCGCGGAGACCTTATTCCCATACTTCCAGTCGAAGTAGCGGAACATATTCTCGTACTTATCATCGCCCGTGCCAAGCACGACTATCTGCACGTTATCCTGACAAAGCTCCTCCATCACATAGGCGATAAGGTCGAAGCCCTTCTGGTCGGTAAGACGGCTTACAATGCCTATCATCATCGTCTTCTCATTCTGCTCAAGGTCAAGCTCCTGCTGCAGGGCGAGCTTATTCTTCACCTTCTCCTTTCGGAAATTCTTCTTATCGTAGGTCTTCGCAATATACTTATCCTTCTCCGGATTGAATGCGCTGTAATCAATGCCGTTAAGTATTCCCCTCAAATCGTTCGTCCTGGAACGGAGCAATCCGTCAAGCTTCTCACCGTAAAACGGCGTCTTTATTTCCTCCGCATAGGTCTCGGAAACCGTCGTTATCACGTCAGCAAATACAAGTCCGCCCTTTAGCATATTTGCATCCTTATATGCCTCAAGCTTGTCCGGCGTGAAGTAATAATCTGGAAGTCCCGATAAACCTTTAATAGTGGGCACGTCATAATTCCCCTGGAACTTAAGGTTATGTATCGTCATTATAGACTTGATATCCTTGAAGAAGTCACCGCCCCTGAAGGAATCCTTAAGATACACGGGAATAAGACCCGTCTGCCAGTCGTGGCAGTGGATTATGTCGGGCTTGAATCCGATAAGCGGCAACGACGAAAGCGACGCCTTGTCAAAGAATATGAACTTCTCAAGGTCGTAAATGATATCCCCGTAAGGCTTGTCTCCGTTGAAATAAAACTCATTGTCAATGAAATAATATTTTATTCCTTCGTACTCCGCCTCAAGCACGCCCACGTACTCGCTCCTGCCGTTGAAGTCCATGTAGAAATGCGTCAGATACTTCATCATGTCCTTCTTGTCCTGATACATGCACATGTACTTCGGCATCATCACCCGCACGTCGAAGTATTTCTTATCTATGCACTGCGGAAGCGAACCCACCACATCGGCAAGTCCCCCCGTCTTTATAAAAGGCACTCCCTCAGATGCTATGAATAATATATTCTTCATTAAACATATCCCCCTCGATTGGAATGATCTCGTCTTTCATGGAACACCCAAAGCTCCAAAATACGTTAAATATTGTACTATACTTATGACAGAATAAGCAAGAAAATCAGTTATTCATCAAACTCTTCAGCTTCCCGGGATCTGACAGCACATTTTCTATAACCTGAGACAATATGCTTGTATATCCCTTTCCCAAGCTTTTAGCCCTTTCAAGCGTCTGTGGCTTTAACCTGAGCGTAACCGTCTGCTTCCTGTTTGATGCGTTCTCTTCTTTCCTGATTTCCTTCACCCTTCGGAACTGCTTTAATTCCTCTTTTGAAAAGGGGGGGCATTCCTCATCATATACATGAGGCCTTGCCGCAGCAGCCTTTACTTCCGCTATCTGTTCAGAGGTAGGCTTCATCCCCTCTTTTATTTTGACCCTAACTGTTCCCATAATACTCCTCTATCTCATCTTTTACTGCCGGACGAGCCGTTATTATCCTATACGCATCATCTCTCATAGTATGTACCACGACTATCACGTCTCCGACCATTCCGATAGTCGCATATCTTTCCTCTCCGTTTCTGTACTGAAAATATTCTATTCTGTTTTCATCTCCAAATACCAGCACAGCCGTGTTAAATGAGATTCCATGCTTCTTTATATTCCTTCTGTTCTTCTCTTCATCCCACTCAAAAACCATCTATCTGTTTCCTCAATCATAGTATAAGTAACACATATTTGCAACACAAAATATTTTTGCAAAAATACCCGTTATACGCTTAATAATGATTATTTATTTGTTTTGAACTTCTTTGCGAAAGCAAGCATTTCCTTTGCGTTTTCACGAACTGCGTCGGTGACTTTAGAACCGGAAAGCAAGCGGGAGAGCTCTTCCACAGGCTCATCACCCTTAAGCTCCCTCACGCTCGTCTCAGTAGATGAATCGTCTGATGTCTTTTCTATCACGAAATGATGATCCGCCATAGCGGCTATCTGCGGCAGATGCGTTATCGCTATGACCTGCCTGCTCCTTGCAAGCACCGAAAGCTTCTCCGCAACCTTCTCCGCCGTCCTGCCTGAAATGCCTGTATCTATCTCATCGAATATAAGCGTTGATATGTCGTCGGTATCCGCAAGCACGGTCTTCAGCGCAAGCATGATACGTGAAAGCTCTCCTCCTGAAGCTACATCCTCCAAGGGCATCAGCTTCTCGCCTTTATTTAATGAAATAAGAAAAGCAACGGTGTCGTAGCCATTTGAAGAGAGCGAATCGGGATCAGCTTTAACCGCTATCTCAAACTCCACGTTCTCAAAATTCAGATCGCACATAGCCTCTTTCATCTGCTTCTGAAGCTTACTTGCAGCGTCTGTCCTCTTTTCGGAAAGCTCCTTACAGGCTTTAAGCAGTACGCCCTTTTCCTCCTCAAGTTTTGCCTTAAGGCTTTCAAGATAATTATCGTGATCCTCAATCTTCTCAAGCTCCGCCTGCTTTTCCTCCAGAGTCTCATATATATCCTCTATCGTCTTGCCGTACTTTGATTTCAGATGATTAATAAGATCAAGCCTCTGCTCGACTTCGGCAAATTCCTCCTCGGAGAAATCCATGCTCCTGAGCGCATCCCCTATATCTATTGACAGATCCCCAACAAGCGCCTCTACCTCTGAAATTCGGCTGATGATCGAATCGGTCTTATCATCAATTCCCTGCACCGAAGATAAGCTCTCCGATGCCTTCCCTATGTAATCAGAGACATTCCCACCCGCATTTTCTGACAAAGCGCCAAGCGCTTCCGACAGGCTCTCCGCTATCTTCCTGGAATTCTTCATAAGGGAATACCTTCCCTCTATCTCTTCATCCTCGCCTGTTTCAAGCTCCGCCTTTTCTATCTCCGACACCTCAAAGCTTAATAAATCCTGTCTTCTCTTTAATTCATCAGGATCTGAGATATCCTGTGCTATCTCATCCTCAATTTCCCTGTATTTTTTATAATGCTCCCCGACCTTATTCAATGGCTCGTTCACCGCCTCGCCCGCATACCTGTCAAGTATACGGCACATATTTCTCTTTGCGAGAAGCCCCATCTGATCCCGCTGCCCATGTATGTCGATCAGAACGGAAGCCGCCTTTTTCAGGATAGACGCATTCACGGTATTGCCGTTTATCTTAGCCGTGCTCCTGCCGTCTCTTATCTTCCTCGTCATGATCACGAGGGCATCATCTTCCACATCTATATCAAGGGAAGCCATCTCCTCCCTCTCATGATCGGTCGAAGCCTCGAATACAAGCTCTACAGAAGCTTCCTCCTCTCCGTGCCGCACGATATCGCTCTTTGCCTTACCGCCAAGAGCCAGCTCCACAGAGCCTATCACAAGGGATTTGCCCGCCCCTGTCTCACCGGTTATGATATTAAGCCCCGAACCGAATTCAGTCTCAGCTTCTTTTATCAAGGCAAGATTTTTTACTTTTTCACTTATCAGCATTGCTTATCATCCATTTCTGTTTTTTTAACAAAGATACCGATAACAACTAATAAAATTGCCGGAATTATAAAATATAATGCGTCAGCAATAATCCATATATAATAGGGTGCAGAGTCAGATACTGATGAATAACCAAAATAATCAAAAATTATTTTTATAACAAAAATGATTGCCAGAGCCGCGCCTATGAAATTACATATTCTTGATATCTGCCGCTTATTCATTATATTTCTTTTTACAAGCTACTCACACCTCGTCCTTGAATTTATTATGAAGCACATTGAGGAAGCTGTTGTCATGCAGTCTGACTATCTTCGTGACCTTCTCTGATTTAGTGATCCTGACGCCTCCGTCCTCAGGCAGTGCCGTGATCCCCCTGCCATCGAAAGCAGCCGCTATGTCCTTCTTCCCGGTTGATATATAAATCTCGTCCTCCGCTGAAAGCACCACCGAGCGGCTATTCAAGGTATGCGGGCATATCGGCGTGATAATAAAAAGCTTAGATCCGGGTTCCACTATGGGGCCCCCCGCAGACAGCGAGTACGCTGTAGATCCTGTCGGTGTGCAGACTATGATACCATCAGCCCGATAACTTTTCAAGAACTTTTTATTGACATACACATCAAATTCGACGACACGCATATCGCCCTGCCTGTGCACGACGATATCATTAAGCGAGCTCCCGCTTGCGATAACACGATCTCCCGATACTATATCGCCCGTTATCATCATCCGCTCGTCAACTGTGTACTTATCAGAAATAAGCGCATCAAGCGAAGGTATGATATCTTCCTTTTCGACATCTGTCAGATATCCGAGCCTTCCCGTATTTATTCCAAGCAAAGGGACATCAAGCTCCGCCACGTCATTCGCCGCCTGTATGAGCGTGCCATCGCCCCCAAGCACAAGGATGCACTCCGTCCCCTGCGGTATCAAGCTGCTGTCGGTATACCTGTCATCCCCGTCGATTGAAGCCGCAATATGCGTGCTGTAAGCACAGCCCCGCTCTTTCAGATACCCCTCTATCTCCTTCGCCGCGTCAAGCCCTATATCCCTCGTCGGGTTAACTATCAAATAAAAATTCTTCATAATCTCATATTTTCTAACGGACATTCTGATATGTCAATAATAAACCTGTTAATGATAATGTTGTCGAGGTCAAAACACGATATCCGGAGCGTTCCGCACTTCGTACTCCCACGCTCCTCCCACATCTCGCATTCTCGTGGTGCTTGCGCCCCACTTCATGCGTCGGGATGCTGATGCGCATTGCGCATCAAAGCGCATCCGTAAGACAGCCACTGGCTGTCTTACCAATGTGGGGCAGGTCATAAAGTCTCTCACCCACTTCCGTGCAAGCACGAAGTGTGTTCGGACTTTTGACCCTGATATCATGATAATACAAGTAACTGACATTTATTAGGTGGGTTATCAAGCGTCCGAAATAGAATGGCACAGGAAAACATACTGCTATATGGTTATGCGATTAACCTATTGCAAATACGTGCTTTCTGTGAGAATAATTATTTAGATGATTTACAGGAGACTTGCTGTTATGAGAAATACCTTTTTTATGAAATCAATGAGGATTGCCGTACCGTTAGCTTTTCAGGCTATGCTGCAGTCTTCATTCTCTATTATTGACGAGATCATGGTCGGACGACTCGGCGAGAACGCCATCGCTGCCATCGAAGTAGGCGGCAAGCCGGGCTTTGTTTTCACCTGTGTCAGCGGAGCAATAGCGACTGTTGCAGGCATACAGGTTTCTCAATACATGGGAAAAGAAGATGATGAGAAAGTAGACCTGGCTATGTCTGTGAACCTGTCCGTCATGCTTCTTATTGCTCTGGTAACGTCGGCAGCATGTTTCTTCATTCCGTCAATCCTTGCGGGGATATTCACGAAGGATATTGATGTAATAAATGCCGCTAAGGGATATATCAGGATAATATCCATTGTTTATCCTCTGTCGGGGATCGCCACGATCCTCGCGGTGCAAATAAGATGCAAGGGCTATGCGCAGTATCCGCTTTATGTAAGCGCCGCCTCAGCCATGATCAATACGGGACTGAATTATCTGCTCATATTCGGGAAATTAGGAATGCCGTCGCTTGGTATATATGGAGCGGGGATTGCAAGCGCAGCTTCACAGGCGGTAAGTCTTATCTGTATGATAATGGTCCATCACAAAGTCTGCCGCCTGTACTTTAACTTGAAGATGAACCCCGCAGAGTGCAGACAGTATGCCGTAATCCTTATGCCTGTAGTCGTTAATGAATTCTTATGGAGTGTCGGTCAGAACGTGAATACATTTATATACGGACACATGGGGACAAAAGAGCTTGCGGGCATGTCTTTGACAGCCCCCTTGCAGGGACTCTTTATCGGAGCGCTTTCCGGTCTTTCGCAGGCGGCCGGTATACTTATCGGCAAAAGACTTGGAGAATGCGAATATGAGAAGGCTTATGAGGAATCAAAGAGGCTGTGCCTGTACGGCTTCATCGGTTCGGTCGCCTTGTCTTTTGTTCTCCTGTTGTCACGAGGGCTTTATGCTGAACTTTATAATGTAGAAGAAGAAGTTAAAAATATAGGAAAAGGGCTGTTAGCTGCTTTTGCCATACTTGCTCCTGTCAAAGTCGCAAACATGATCCTCGGCGGGGGCGTCATAAGGAGCGGCGGAAAGACGAAGTATGTTATGATCATAGACATACTCGGAACCTGGCTTATCGGGGTTCCTCTTGGGATCATAACCGGGCTTGTATTGCGTTTCCCGATAGTATGGGTATATTTTATATTATCACAGGAAGAGCTGGTAAGACTTGTTATCTCGGTGTTTATTTTCCGAAGCAGGAAATGGATGCAGACTATTGAATAGGTGATCTTATGTGGGATGAGAATAAAGTAAGGATAGTTGATATAGCCGAGGAGCTCGGCGTCAGTACCGCCACGGTATCAAATGTGATACACGGCAAGACTAAAAAGGTATCGGAAGAGACCATAAAAAAGGTGGAGCGAAGGCTTGAAGAGCGGGGCTACATCCCCAATATGGCTGCGACCCTGCTTGCGAGGAATGATTCAAGGATCATAGGAGTCATCGTAAACGATCATATAAAATACGAAGGGCATGTCCTTGAGGATCCTTTTGTTTGCGCTGCGGTCAACTTCCTGTCTGATGAGATTGAGCAAAGCGGATATTTCATGATGCTTAAAAAAGCAAAAGACATCATGGAGATAGTAAAGTTTGCTTCAATGTGGAATCTTAACGGCATGATACTTTTAGGCTTCTGCGAGGACGAATATCAGGAGCTCAGAGACCGTATAAGAGTGCCTTTCGTTGTATATGACGGATACATGAATGAGCAAAACAGGATCAGCAATGTAAAGATAGATGACTTTGACGGCGGAAGGCAGGCAGGAGCTTACTTAAAAAGCATGGGACACGAAAAGGTTCTTTGCATAGCCGACAACGAGATATGCATGGACCTTGACAGATACCGGGGGCTATGCGAGGGACTTGGGATATGCGCTGATTTTCTGAAAATACCAATGGCTAAAATAGAAAGGGATATTTTTTATGAGGAAAGGCTTTCAGTAATCAGGGAGCATACTGCCGTATTCGCTGTCTCGGATTATTACGCCATTGACTTATTGAATTTCCTTAAAAAGCACGGCGTAAGCGTTCCTTCCGATATTTCTCTTATCGGATTCGACGGAAGCAAGGAATCCATGAATACGGAGCCGGAGCTTACATCCGTACATCAGGACAACAGCCTTCGTGCAAAGAAAGCGATGGAGCTTCTGGTAAAGATGATACGGGATCCCGGCTTCTCTGACAGTATATGCCTTCCCGTGAAGCTTGAAGTAAGAGAAAGCGTATCATGTCTACCATAATGACAGCTTTGGGTTTATAATCAGAAAATGCAAAGAGATAGTATGAAGACAAAGAATAAATACGGACAGACGCTTCTGGCGTGTTATCTTGCTTTTATCACACAGGCGATCGCAGCTAATTTTGCGCCTCTTTTATTCCTCACCTTCCATAAAAGCTATGGGATACCTTTGGGGAAGATAGCTCTTATCTCCACGACGTTTTATTTCACGCAGCTTATAGTCGATGTGATATGCGCCAAATATGCTGACAGGATAGGCTACAGGGTTTGCGCTGTCGTTTCGGAAGCAGCGTCGGCAATAGGACTTATAGGACTTGCGGTACTGCCGGGTTTATTACCTGATCCTTTTATCGGCATAATAATAAGCGTCCTCATCTACGCATTGGGAAGCGGCCTTATCGAAGTGCTTGCAAGTCCGATAGTAGAGGCATGTCCTTTCAACCATAAGGAAGCGGTCATGAGCCTGCTGCATTCATTCTACTGCTGGGGAAGCGTGGGCGTTATCCTGTTATCCACGGTATTTTTTGCAGTTTTCGGCGTGGAGCATTGGAAATGGCTTTCATGTATATGGGCGTTGGTTCCTATATACAACATCTATAATTTCGCCGTATGCCCCATAGAAAAGCTCGTCGGGGACGGAGAGGGAATGTCGATAGGAAGGCTTTTTAGGACGCCGGTGTTTTTCATAGGGATAATTCTTATGGTATGCGCAGGGGCTTCGGAATTATCAATGGCTCAATGGGCTTCGGCTTTTGTAGAATCAGCACTCGGACTGCAAAAGACCGTAGGCGACCTTGCCGGTCCATGCATGTTTGCGGTGACAATGGGAATAAGCCGGACTATCTATGGAAAGTACGGCGAGAAAATCGAGCTGACAAGGTATATGCTGGGCTCCGGCGTGCTGTGCCTTATCTGCTACGTACTCGCCGCCCTGTCGCATAATCCTCTGCTTAGTCTTGCGGGCTGTATTTTCTGCGGTTTCTCGGTAGGGATCATGTGGCCCGGAACGATAAGCATAATGTCAAAGAGACTGCCTACAGGCGGTACGGCTATGTTCGCCCTGCTGGCTATGGCGGGAGACCTCGGCGGTTCCGCAGGTCCCGCAGTAGTAGGCTTCGTCACGGAGCTAAAAAATGATAACTTACAGTCAGGCATGCTCGCCGGCGGACTATTCCCCGCAATCATGATCTTAAGCATACTCTTTATTAAATCAAGATCGAAACAGACAAAGTGAAAATATCAGAAATCATTTGATCACATTAGATGCCAATTCATCATGTGCCTTGCTCACAACTGCCGGTACATCAATATATTTGGCAAAATTACTTTCGACTTCGCCCTTTTTAATGTGCATTAAGTATTCTATATTCCCCTCCGGACCTTTTATGGGGGAAAAATCAAGACCTAGGATTTGAAAACCGTTATCTTCAGCATATTTAAGACAGGGGCGGATCACATTCTCATGCACGGAAGGCTCCCGCACGACACCCTTCTTCCCTACAAGCTCCCTGCCGGCTTCAAACTGCGGTTTTATCAGGCAGACCATTTCGCCATCATCGGAAAGTATGTCTGCCGCTGCCGGCAGTATCTTTGATAATGAAATAAAAGAAACATCGACTGATGCGAAATCAGGCGTGTCGGGTATGTCGTCCCTTGTAAGATATCTGAAATTAGTCTTCTCCATGCAGACAACCCGCTCGTCATTCCTAAGGCTCCAAGCAAGCTGTCCGTAGCCCACATCTATGGAATAAACCTTCGCCGCTCCGTTTTGCAGCATGCAGTCCGTGAAACCGCCGGTTGATGCGCCTATATCCATGCAGATACGGCCGTCAAGCATCAGCCCGAACACCGCTACCGCCTTTTCAAGCTTCAGACCGCCGCGGCTCACATACCGAAGCTT
Organism: Lachnospiraceae bacterium; assembly: GCA_017455525.1. Taxonomy (GTDB): domain Bacteria; phylum Bacillota; class Clostridia; order Lachnospirales; family Lachnospiraceae; genus NK4A144. The sequence continues at coordinate 31,685 of JAFTAP010000058.1, read as the reverse complement.
CTCTCCCCTGTATTCTATTTCTACATCATCAGGAAAGCTGCTGCCCGCCTTGTCTTCACGGACACCGTCCACATAGACATCTCCCGACATTATCATGGACTTCGCTTTTTCTCTTGAAGACGCTATGCCATGCTCAACAAGCAGAATATCGAGCCTCTTTTTAGACGACATCATTCTTTTCCGGCGATTCCGTCACTTTGTCATCTTCCATCGCCTGCAGCTTATTTATTATCCTGCCCGTGATGCTCTCTGCGTCCATGCCAAGCTTCTCCCTGAGCACCTCTATAGATCCGTGAGGGACGAATTCATCCGGTATCGCTATATTAAGCACCTCCGTCCGCAAATCGCTTATCGCCGCAAACTCCGTCACATGCTCGCCATAGCCCCCGGCAAGCACATTGTCCTCCATAGTGACGACAAGCCTGTGGCTCTCGGAAAGCCTAATAAGCAGATCCTCATCAATCGGCTTCACGAATCTGGCGTTTATCAGCGAGCAGTCGAATCCTCTCCCCTTCAATAGATCCCTTACATGCTCTGCCGTCTCCACCATGGCGCCGACTGCAAAGAGCGCAATATCGCTCTCCTCGTATATTACCTCGCTCCTGCCGTGCTCTATTTCCTCTCTGTGCTCCTCAAGCCCGCAGTACGCCGTAGCTCTCGGATACCTGACCGCCACAGGGGAGCCAAGTGTCAAAGCGAACTTCATCATGTCGGAGAGCTCCCATTTATTCTTTGGCGCCATTATCGTCATATTCGGCATGGAGGACAGGAATGAAAGATCAAAGACTCCCTGATGCGTCTCACCGTCCGCGCCGACTATCCCTGCCCTGTCTATGGCAAATACGACCGGCAGATTCCCTATGCAGACATCATGAAGTATCTCGTCATAAGCCCTCTGTAAAAATGAAGAATAAATAGCGACTATGGGCTTCATCCCGCCCACCGCAAGTCCCGCAGCAAAGGTGACGGCATGTCCCTCCGCTATGCCCACATCCGCAAACCTCTCCGGGTAAATATTTCTGTATCTCTTAAGCCCCGTGCCGTCAGGCATGGCGGCGGTTATAGCGATAACGTCTTCATTCCTTGCGGCAAGCTTTATCATGACCGTCGAGAATATATCCGTGTAGCTTGCCATGCCGCTGTGATTCTTCGGAAGACCTGTCTCTATGTCAAAAGGTCCCGTGCCGTGGAACCTCGCAGGGTGGCGCTCCGCGGGGGCATAGCCCTTGCCCTTCTCCGTGCAGACATGAATGATGACCGTGTGACGGATATTCTTCGCTTCCTTTATCACCTTCTCCATTGCATTGATGTCGTGACCGTCAACAGGGCCTAAATAAGTTATCCCCATGTCCTCAAAGAGCATTCCCGGAACAACGAGCTGCTTCATCGAGCTTTTGAACTTCTTCAGGCTCCCCAGCACCTTATCGCCCTTCGGCATGCTCTTTAATAAGAACTCCTCCATGCCTATCTTGAAATTCTGATAGCCAACGGCAGTCCTTATTCCCTGTAAATACTTCGACATGCCGCCTACATTCTCGGATATCGACATATCGTTGTCGTTCAGTATTATGATGTAATTCGTCTTTAATTTTGCAGCGTTATTGAGACCCTCATAGGCAAGGCCGCCCGTAAGAGCGCCATCTCCGATCACGGATACAACGGTATAATTCTCCTTTTTTAAGTCCCTCGCCTTGACAAGGCCGAGTCCTACCGATATCGAAGTGCTTGAGTGCCCCGTGTCAAACACATCGCACTCGCTCTCATGTCTCTTGGGAAATCCGCTCATGCCGCCGAACTGCCTTAACGTGTCAAAGCCCTCGCGCCTGCCCGTAAGGAGCTTATGAATATAAGCCTGATGCCCGACATCAAAGACTATCTTGTCCTTCGGAAGCGTAAGCTGTCTGTGAAGTGCTATCGTAAGCTCGACAACGCCCAGATTGCTCCCTAAATGCCCGCCGTTCTCGCTGACCTTTTCTATCAGAAATTCCCTTATCTCACCTGCAAGACGCGGCAGCTCGCTCTTCGAGATCTTCTTTATGTCATTTTCCTTATGAATCCTGTCAAGTATCAAAATAAACCGTCTCCGTTTCGCCTGTTATTAAAAGCCGATCCAATTTTTAATTTCAAAACGCTTGTTGTTCTTCTGGTCGAAGTCTATATTATGTAAACTATCGACATAATCTAATTAGTCCTGCCTATCATTGATAACATGAGATTTCTTAAGAAATCATTGCTTTTCCCTATGCCGTCAAAAAGCTCTATCGCTTTTTCAGACATCTCTCTAGCATCCTTTTTAGCTTCCTGCAGTCCCTTGAGAGTAACGTATGTTGTTTTATTATTCTTCTCATCGGAACCGACACGCTTGCCTATAACCTTCTCATCACCCTCCACATCAAGTATGTCGTCTTCAATCTGAAAAGCAGTGCCCACAAGCAGCGAAAGTTGTGATATTATGTCAACTTCTTTAGAAGATGCTCCGGCCAGTATCGCTCCTATCATCATAGCCGACTGGATCAGCGCTCCGGTCTTATTCTCATGGATATACATAAGCTCATCGATATCGATCTGCTTCTTTTTCTGCTCTGCATCCACATCACAGGCCTGACCTCCGAGCATGCCTTGAAGTCCGGATTTCTCAGCCAGCACCCTCAAGGCACGTATGACTCTGTCCGTATCCTTCTTATTACTGCAAAGGTCAAAGGCCTTCACAGCCGTCTCAAAAGCCATGTTAAGAAGGCCGTCCCCCGCAAGCACAGCCATGCCCTCACCGTAGATAACATGCGTAGTCTTGCGTCCCCGCCTGAACTCATCGTTATCCATAGCTTCAAGATCGTCATGCACGAGAGAATAATTATGTATCATCTCTATGGCAGCCATGAAAGGCTCTATGACCTCGTCATCCCCGCCGAACATCTTATAAGTCTCATACATGAAGATCGGGCGTATCCTCTTCCCCCCCGCCTTCACCGAGTAATTTATCGCAGAAACCACAGTAGAAGGATACCCCTTCTCCTCCGGCAGATACCTGTATATGATCTCCTCAGCCCTAAGCTGAGCAACCTTCATCTCTGATTCACTCATAAAAGCCTCCGGATCAATAAATAAAAACTCAAAGCCAAGATATAGCTTATCACATTGTGCGTACTTTAATCAAAATCAGACCGCAATGCTCACTCAAAGTCTTCCGTATTCCCGTCATCGTCGATAAGTCTGACCTTCTTCTCAACCTCGTCAACCGCCTTAGTCGCCTCCTTAAGCACCTTCATTCCCTTCTCATAAAGCGAAAAAGACTCCTCCAGCGTCACCTCAGGATCTTCCATCTTCTCTATCACGTCATCAAGATACTCAAAGCTCTCCTCGATGCTCATCTTAATCTCCTGATCAGCTCCGGTATTTGCTTTTTCCTTTTTCTTATTTTGTTTATTCTCCATAGATAAATCCGCCTTTCCTATTTACTCCACCGATTAAAATAAGGTTATCTGGTCATAAACCTCCACCTGTGACACCTCCATATTTTCTGGCTCAGCCCCCTTGGTGTGCTCAGTCCTTAAATACTGCATGCCACCGTTAAGCTTTGCGGATACGAGATTCAGCACATATATATTGTCAAACCGCCCGTATATTGATTCGCCCCCAAGTCCGGTAAGACAGATAAGCTGGGTATTATTCTTCTTCGCCATGTCCATTAAAGGCTTTAACAGGTGCTCTGCGTTCGTCTGCGCGAAAGGGTTATCCATGAGCAGGACTTTCCCCTCATTCCTTTGCGCGAACACGTCGTTCTCGTCTTTTCGTATATAATAGAGCAGGCTTGAAAGGATTATGAATGCTGACAAAAAACCTTCTCCACCTGAGTTTCTTGCGGCGTCTGACCAGGTTATCTGATAGGCTCTCTGTTTCTCAACCTTGTATATCTGTATTCCCACGCTTCCTATGCCTACGACAACATCATAAAGCGTTCTTACATTCACCTTTAATCCTATGTATTCCTCTGGATTCTCGTTCTTATTAAGGATCTCTATCACGGCTTTAGTGAGTGCTTCTATATGGTCTTTTAGTTTCAGCGAGTATGTCTCCTTATTCTCCTGCCAGTCGGGTACGGTTATCTGAAGCATTTTCACTCTCTGATCCCTGACTGATATTGCAGAATTACTGTCTATCTTTCCAAGTCCCGCATTAACGTTTTCAGTATACTCTAAAAGCTCGCTTATTATCTCATCCCTCTCACGCTCTATCATTGATATATCCACTGCGATCTTTTCCATGAGCGTGTCATACGACTGCACCGTTATCTCGATCTGCTCCAATACTTCCTTCGGAGAGTCCAGAAGCCTAATCATTGCCTCCACCGGCTTACGATAATACGCATCAGATAATCCGGGGATATTCAATATCTCATTCAGCCTGTCTGAGAGCGCATTGCGGCAACGCTGTATATCAGCTCCCGCTCTGTTGTAATCATGCTTAAGATCGCCCAGCATGCTCTTAAGTCTTTCAGCTGAAAGTTCATGAAGATCGCACTCCCATTGCACGGGCTTAGTCACTTTCATCTCTTCATATTCGCCGAGAGAATCAAGCATGCTCCTGTATCGTCCGTTCTTCTCATTTAATCCGTCACGCTCAGTAATGAGTCCTTTTTTATGATCTAAAAGTCTGTTTTTTCTGGCTCCGAAATCGGAATCCGCAATGTTTTCTATCGGGAGTGCCTCATCATATCCCGTATCTTTTCTCATGTTTTCCATAAGATCGGCTCTTCTCTGCTCAAGCTTTACTATAGCTTTTTCGATAATATGCAGCTCCTCGGCCTTATTCCTTCTTATCTCAGCCTGCTCCTTCTCCTTTATGCTAAGATCATCGTCTTGTACCTCATCATACTTCACATCCTTGATATCAACATTCGTTAACACATATTTCTTCTTTAGCCTCCCAAGTTCTTTACTCTCTGACTTTATCATCTCATCAAGGCGCTGCATATCCTTCTCAAGTTCAGACAGCTCCCCTGTATATTTTTCCTTTATCGTCTTAAACTCAGACTCGATCTCACCTATATCTGCGCTATACAGTGCTTTGTCTGTCTTCTTTTCCTTATATGGAGCATACGCAGAAATACGCTTCTCGTTATCCTTTATCTCCCCTTTTACGTCTAAAAGTCCCCTGTCAAGCTCAGTGATCTTGCGCATGAGCCTGTCAATCACTTCCTCTGTAAGACGCTTCCTGCTTCTAAGCTCCTCTGCCTCCTCAGATGCCCTGTTTTTTCTCTCAAGTGCATCTAAGTAATCCGCGTAATGCTTTGAGAATCTCACCAGACCCTCTTCTTTGCTTTTTAGCATTCCGATAACCTTGTCATACTCCTTTATCTTATCGGCATAGGAAGCAATCTGCCTCTCGTTTTCTTCAGACATTTCAGTTAAGCTTTTTATATTTTCCGCAGCTTCCTCTGCCTCATCCGCAAGGCTTTTTTTCTTTGAAGCCGCCCCTTCATATTTTTCGTATGTGAGTTTCTGATTATTTATTATGCCTCGCTTTTCATTATACTCTTTGCGCTCGTTCTTCCTGTTTTCGATCACTCCCCTGGCCCGTTCTGTCTCGCGTTTCTTATTCTCTATCATCCGGGCAAGCAGTTCCTCATCTAAAAAAGCCTCATTAAAGTTCAGGTAAAAGTTTATTCCTTCCAGCTCCACTACTTTACCGTTTCCGCTGACTATCCCGTCTTCAAGCCGGTCTCTTGAAATTATCGGTACCGGAAGAGAAGTATATATTTCGTCCTGTTCCTTAAGCCTTGAAAACTCGTTATCCGTAAGAATAAGGGCATATGGCAGGAAAGGATTCTTCCGCACGAGGCTTGTATTTTTCTTCTTCGAGTAACCGTTATTCTTAAGCCATTTCATGCCGGAGGTCATATCAAGTCCCAGCTTTTCAAGGTCATCCTGCAAAGCTTTAGGAAGCTCCATTATCTCACCTTCCGTAAGCGCTTTAAGCTCCTTAAGGAGCAGATTCAGCCGCTCGTTCTCCTCGTTTATTGCAGCATCTATCTGACCAAGCCTTCCATCAAGTGCGCTTATGATGGCACTCTTATCGAAAAGCTTTGCCTTGTCAAGCTGCAGGAATCTTAATATATCTTCCCTGACTCCCTTCTCATCCTCTAGCGACACAAGCTCCCTCTCTGCCTCACGAAGCTCTCCCTCCAGCCTTGTCTGTGTAACGATCGCACTTTCACGATCACTTAGGAGCTTATTTCTCTGTCGCTCAGCAAGATCCTTATCTGCTGCTATCTGACGTCGCTCATCCTCTGCAGCAAGGATATCCCTCTTTATTTCTGACAGCATGACGTCCAATATGCCATCCTCATACCTACCAAGGACATTTCTTGTAAGCCCGGTATGATAAAAATCATTAAACTCATCCTCCCGCTTCGAAAAGCTGTTTATGGCTCCGCTAAGACGTCCTATCTCTTCAATCTTTTTATCAAGGGCTTCCCCTGTTTCTACAAGGAGAGCCTGCTTTGCTGCCCTGTCGCCTGATTTTTCTTCTTTATCTGCCAGTATGGATTTTTCCCTGTCAGTAAGTTTCCTGCAAGCCTCTTCATAGTAGGTATATAGCGCCCTTCCTAAAGCCTCAAGCCTTGGCGTCAGATCCTCATTCTCTTTCATGCATAGCGCATGCCTTGACTTCTTATCGTTATACTGCGAGATTACCTCATCACATTCCTCTCGTCTTTTCGCGCACTCTAATATATGCAGCTTCTTTAAGACATCCTTAAGCCTTGATTCTGCCTGATCAAGCTCCATCCGCGTAAGATTGCTTTCATCCGTCTTTATCCTGCGTTCTTCATCCACTTCATATATTTCATAGGAGTATCTCTCGTAGTCAATATGCTTTATATCATCCTCAGCTGTCTCAATATCCGCATCAAGCTCAGCTATATGGCGAGATGTCGCAGTGCTGAAGCTTTCTATATGATCCCTGAAATCCGCTATACGTTCAGCGCTTACTTCTCTTGCGGTGATCTTTTCCGTATAATCTGCAGCTAAGGTTTTTGCGCTTATCCTCTCCCCGTCATTAACCACATTATCCTTGAAAAGCTCGATATTATCCCTTTGCTTTATCTTAGACTCATTATCTCTGTACTGTCTTATATATTTGCCGGTTATATCTCTGAAATTCCTGATCTTTACGCCTTCAGGATCGAGCTTCTTCTCTACCGACTTTAACAGCCATTTTTCTATCAGTCCCTTCTCGTCCTTGCAGTCTGCAAAAAGATACGACAGGCCTGACTCGTTCTCATTGACCTTTTTTATTATCTCTTCCCATTCCCTGAAATCAATCTTATATTCACGAAGCTTATCGAAGTACTGCCTTGACTGGGCGTACTGATTCATATCGTAACAGTAAAAACGTTTATCGCGGTCTTTCTTCAGGCTTTCAAAGAGATTTCTGCATTCAAGATACGTTTTTAAGGTGATTTCCTTCTTGGTCTTTTCCAAGACCGGGAGATTGTTTATATCATGCAGGCATGGTCTGTCATATTCGCTTATCACGCCCATTATATCCAGCATATTAGGATTTTCTTCATTATCCTCCTGATTACGCCTTATCATGAAGCCGTTCATAAGCTTCCCGGCGTCACCGTCAAGCAGCCACTCGATCAATATAAAAGACGGCCTCGATCCGGTAAAGTAGCTGTCAAAGGGCCTGTCTTTCACATTCCTGTACTTAGCATGGACAAAAGGGGCTGTGAGCATCTGAATCATGACCGACTTCCCGCCGCCGTTCATAAGTGAGACCAAGGTGCTCTCTCCGTTAAAATGAAGCGTCTCATCGTTTATCCTGATGGCGTTGTTATTGTAGTTTATATTTATGAGCCTTACTGAATTAATCGTTCCCATTTATGGTTTCTTCCTCTTTGAAAAGCTTCCTTACCCTGTCGTAATTATTACTGTTTAAGATATTCCAGTCCATGAAATTATCCAGCTTCTTCGTGGTCTCTATCGTCTCGTCACGTTCTATATAATCAATAAGGCCCTGATCCTCCAGAAATTTAAGGATATTGTATAAAAACCCCTCCTTGGTCGTCTTCTTACGGTTCACTACCTCCTCGGATCTTAAAGCCTCATACGCCTCCATCATGGCAGTAAACGCCATTCCCTGCTGTTCCTGTTCCTCTTCGCTGTATCTGTCACATCCCTCCTTAAGCCTCTCCGAGATTATATTCTGCAGCTCGCCAAATTTTATATAATCTCTCGTCTTGCTGCTCACGGACTGTCCGTCGTAAAACTCCATGAAGAGGATAAGTATAACGAATTGGGAAAGATAATAATCCTTCTCCGTTGCCTGCGATTTGCAGAGCCTTTCCTTAAGTTCGGTTTTTGAATAGCCAAGATACGTATTCTCTTCCTTAGGGATCAGGTAGATGACGCTTCCATACCTTTCTACTATACTATCAGCGGCTTCTCCCTGACTCTTCACAAGCACCTGCACCCTGTCGTTCTCAAGGTATGCGTTAAATAAAGCCGGCTCCTTCTCTTCCTCTAATGAATGGTTCTTAAGAAGTGAATAGAATATCTCCTGACTTGCTTTTATCTCATCATATTCATATGCCATCTGCTTTTATCCTCACGTCTGAACATCTTATGTTTCTCATTACGCCGTCCCTTGTCCTTACATTCTCGAATACAACCTTTTCAGAGTTTTCAAGCTTTTCGATAAATATGCCTTTTATGCTCCCCTCTCTGTCATATTTTTCAAGAAGGTCTAAAAGCATGTAGTTCAGCTCGAATATCTCATCAGAATCAGAGATCACCTCGCCTCTTTCAGTCTTTAATTCATCTATATCCATATGCTTTTCTCTAAGGAGCTCCACCATGACTTCTTTGAAAATATCTATATCAGGTATAAGCATATCGATAAGCTCCGCATCTCCTGTGACCTTTTCTCTGATAGCGCTTAAAGTAACAGAACCATTCTCGCATACCTCTCTGATAATAAAGCCGAGACTTGATTCATATCTCTTCCTTTTCTCCTCCCTAAGCTTTTTTTGCTCAGCCTCCCATAAGACCTCGTCAAATTCAATGTTTTCTGAAGTCTGTTCCTCTTTCTTTTTCCTGTTTAGCCTGTGAGGCATGAACGCCTTGTCAGTATTATATATCTTGTCCGTATCGGATCTGAAAAGCGGCGCAAAGATCATATTCAGATCGCCTATCGCATCCGGATTATCAAGCAGCCTGTCATATACGTCATTCCTAAGTGAAAAACGTTTGATCCTCGTGAACTGGGAGAGGCTTTCAAGCTCCTTCGTATACAGCTCCTTCAGATCCATGTGCCTGCTCATTATCTTCTGATGCTCGTCTATAGTCCTGTCAAGATATTCCCCTATTCTTTTCAGGTTTTTAAGCTTCTCCTCATCTTCCTTTGAAAGTCCTGCTGCGTCTATATTCCTTTCCTCGAACTCATTTACCCTGTTACTGACTAATTCCCTGTAGCCCTCGAATTTATTCTTCGTCTCGGCTACCACGTCAAGGTCTTCCTCCTGTATCGAATTATATTCTCCCACAGAATAATCAAGCGCATTCTTCCTGACCCTTTGCATGGCGTCCACGATCTTCTGATACTGTATCCTGATATGATGGAATATATTCCTTATATCGTCAACCGCCTTATCATAGCTCTGCTTTTCAAGATGCAGCCTGAATATCATCTCCTGTATGCTGATGCGGAGGTTACTCTCGACCTCAAGGGTAGAAAGCAGAAGATTATATCCGTCATCAGTCAGCAGGTATGAAGTCCTCCTTACATCTCCTTCGCTATAGACTATCCTGTTCCTTATATACCTTATATTCATTATGTGGTATGCGTCCTGCTCATAATCAAACCCGTCAAAAAACATCTGCCTTCCCTCATTTGAGAGAACGACGTCCACAATAAAATCAGCGAGCGACATGCAGTCGTCATAGCTTAGCTCCTTATGGTAGTAAGCATCATTTATGTCATCAATAAATACGGTTATATCATCTATCGTGCAGATCTCCTCACGAAGAGATTTTTCCATGATAAATAAAAGTATGGAAAAAACGATGTTAATCCTCTCGTTATTCTTCTCAAATCCATACTCGTTCCATTTTGTCCTTGAAGTGATATTTCCTGCAAGAGTCGCATATAACCCTACATTTTTCATCCTTTGAGGGAAATTTTTCAAAAAATCGTACTGCATTCGCGCCTCAATAAGAAAGTATGGTCAGCTTTTCCTGCGGTATATATCTTCCTGTTTCCAGAAGCTTCCTCATATATTCCGCTTGTCCCGCTTCAAACCAATCAAAGAATGTATTTCCTATATTCCTGTTCTGATTCTCCTTGGCAAAGGGCAATTCCTCTATGTCGGCATCCTTTATCAGCTCCAGATATGCTTCCTTAAAAGGCTCGATTTCTATTACGCCCTTCATTTTATTTGCGAACCTCTCATATATCCCTATTCCTTCATAATCAAGATCTCCGAAATAATAGAACTTATTCTCCCTCGACTTGATATGCTCCTCGGCGAAAAGGTCAAAATTTTCAAAATAACTAAGCACTCTCTTCCCTCCGCCATATATAAGCGTATCAATCGGCACTCCGAGAATTGAATTTTCGCCGGACATGAGGTGATTCCGCATCCCATAAAAGGGGTCAAGATTTTCAAGTATCAGTATATACTGAGGAATCGTTTTATCCTTCGAGTAATATGCAAATGGCTCGTTCGTCTGATATATATTGAGCTCCTCGATACTTATTCCGCAATGCTTCAAGATATCAGTCGCGCTGATCCTATGATCACCTCGTATTATGTATTTTCCCGATAAGAATTTTTCCATCCCCCATATGGCAAAACTTCTCTCATTCTCCGAAATCTGAACCTCTAACTGATCTCCTCTATTGCGGATATAGTCATCAAGCCTTAATACAAAATTCCTTTCTCTTACATATACATCGGGATGCTCCCTATAATAATCAATTCTAATCCTTGTCGAGAGCTTATATTTTATCTCTTCAAGATATTCCGAATAATCCATATCCTGGGTATAAACCCAGTAACGCTTGAACATGGCAGGCTTCTTCCCGTTAGTACCTGAGCTCTTGATCGGTGATATTGTTCCTTTCAAGATAAGCTCCTTAATATACCCCGCCTCTTCTGCATATGAAGCAAATATTTTATTCCCTATCAGGCTGTCGTATGTGGTCTTGTATCTTCCCATCTGTTTATTTCTTATTTAGTCCGTATGAGCCGTCAACTTCTGTAACAGCAGATTTCACCCTACCGTTTAACATATATATATTTATCCTGTCCCCCACTGATAATAAAGACGCATCTCTTATATTCTTCCCATTTTCATCTGCAACATAAGAATATCCCTGCGTAAGCTTCTCTAATGGCGACACACCCTTAAGCTTCTCTGCGTATATGACTATGCTGTGCCTTCTGTCTGACTGCTTTTTATGCATGGCATCACGCATTCTCCGCCCTGACTCTGCCATATGGTCTTTATTCTCCGACAGCTTGTCAGACATCAGCCGCCTAAGCCCGTTTTCTATGTCAGCAAGCCGCAGCTTCTTAGCGGCTATCACGGCATCGGGCCGCTTCTTCTTAAGCTCCGACTCCGCTTCCTTAAGTTTAAGTCTGTCACGCACTATATGATTACCTATAGCACCCCTAAGCTCCGCCCTGTATGAATCAAGCCTTTCAAGATACTGCCCGTAATCATAGACAGCAAGCTCCGCTGCAGCCGAGGGCGTAGGCGCTCTTAGGTCCGCTACGAAATCAGCTATTGTCGTATCCGTTTCATGACCTACAGCCGATATTACAGGAGTTCTCGAATGAAAGATGGCTTCCGCTACAATCACCTCGTTAAAAGCCCAAAGGTCTTCTATCGAACCGCCGCCCCTGCCTGCGATTATCACATCCACGCCTGTCCTGTTAAGCACCTCTATTCCCCTCGCAACCGACTCGGCTGCACCCTCGCCCTGAACCTTGGCGGGATAAAGGATTATCTCGACATAAGGGTTTCTCCGTCTGGTTATATTTATTATATCCCTCACGGCAGCCCCGGTTGATGCAGTGACTACACCGAGACGCTTAATATACTCCGGGATCGCCTGCTTATATTCATCTGCGAACATCCCCATATCCTCAAGCTCGTCCTTAAGCTTAAGGTATCTCTCATACAGCTCTCCCCTGCCCTCTTTTGTAATTTTCCTTGCGTAAATCTGATATGTGCCAGCCTTGTCGTATATCCCGATGCTTCCCGTGACATTAACCTTCATGCCTTCAGCAAGCCTGAAGTCAAGCCCTCCTGTGTCCGAAGAAAACATTACGCCCGCAAGTTGTGCTCCCTCGTCCTTAAGAGTGAAATAAATATGTCCCGAAACATGATATTTTACATTGGAAAGCTCTCCGCTTACAGAAACAAAAGATAACAGCGGATCACGGGTTATAAGCCCCTTAAGGTAAGATGTGATCTGAGTTACGGAATAAACCTTAGCCATGAGACAGCCTTGTCCTATAGACCGCAAGCATCACTTCCGAGGCTCCGATTTATCGGCTTCCTCACCATTTTCTTTAGCAAACTTCGCCAAAACTCCGTTAACAAAAGCCCCTGCCTGCTCCTGTCCGTATTTCTTCGCAAGCTCCACGGCTTCATTGATAGCTACCCCCACAGGCACGGCTTCATCATAGATGATCTCAAACACCGCAAGCCGTAATATGGAAAGCTCCACCTTCCCTATGCGGCCTATCTTCCAACCCGTGCTTTTCTCCTCGATAAGAGCGTCTATCTCCGGCAGTCTCTCTTCGACCTCATGGAACCTGAACCCGACATAGGCTGCGCTCTCCTCATCTATCGGCTTATCAAGGCAGTCGAAGTAGCTTCCGACCTGCGCCTTCATTTCCTCCTTGTCGCTGAACATCGACTCGAAAAGCAGAACGAAGACATGCTCCCTTATGGCGCTGCGTCCGATCATTTATCAGACCTGATTTCGTTATTCACGCCGGTTATCCTTATATTCACGTCGGTCACGTTAAGCCCGGTCATAGTCTCGATGGAGTTCTTTACCTTATCCTGTACCTTCTTGGAAGTCTCCATGACATTGTGACCGTACCTTATCACAAGCGCTATATCGATGCGCACCATATTTCCTGCGACATCCACTCTCACGCCTGATCCCGCACCGTTTTTAAGCCCGACAGTATTCATCAGCTTATCACTTATATTCCCTGTCATAGCGGACACGCCCTCTACCTCGCCAGCCGCTATAGCCGCTATAGCCGCCACGACATCATCCGCAATCTTCACATCACCCGTGTTCGTGGAATCAAGGGTATGAATCTTGGTCTTCTTATCCGCCGTATCCTTCTTATTACTCATAACATCCCTCCGGAATCTGGCATTAGGTGGTGCTAAACGTCCAGTGGACGTTTGCTTAGCACCGACTGCAGCTACGCATAGAACTGCGTAAGCAGACGGAGTCCTGATGCCCGTCTCTGTTTTCATAATTTACTTTAAGCTAATAAAAATTCATTGCTTAAAGCACATCTTAAAAAGTATACCACAATGTATTGAATTTTTATAGATTTTCTATTCTTGGTATATGCTTCTATCTGTCCCGCCACCAACTATTTTTAATCAGACTCTATATCACACTTAATCATTCTCCTTGAACTCTTCCAGGATCAGCCCCTCATTCCTGTCCAGCGTCATGCCTACGCTCCATGAATTGACAAATAATAACAATGGGTTGCCCTTTAGATCTCTTATTTTCTTCATGTCAGAAGTGCCCGTTATTTTATCCAGATCCACATCCTTATTCTTTATCCATCTGATATATTCATAAGGAAGCTGTTCCATGTGGATCTCGACATTATACTCATTATCAAGCCTGTATTTCAGCACGTCGAATTGCAGAACTCCTACGACGCCCACGATTACCTCCTCCATGCCTCCCTGCGGCTCCTCGAAGATCTGTATCGCGCCCTCTTGCGCTATCTGCATGATGCCCTTCACGAACTGCTTGCGCTTCATCGTGTCAACCTGACGAACCCTTGCGAAATGCTCCGGCGCAAAGGTCGGTATGCCCCCGAACTTGAACTTATCCGACGGCATGCAGAGCGTGTCTCCTATGGAATAAATCCCCGGATCGAAGATGCCTATGATGTCTCCGGCATAGGCCTCGCTAACCATGTGCCTGTCATCCGCCATCATCTGCTGTGGCTGGGAGAGCCTCACTTCCTTATTCCCCTGCATATGCCATACATCCATGCCCGCCGTGAATCTCCCTGAGCATATCCGCATGAAAGCAACCCTGTCCCTGTGAGCCTTGTTCATATTTGCCTGAATCTTAAAAACAAAAGCGGAAAAAGGCTTCTCCACAGGATCGATAAGTCCCTGATCCGACATCCGGGGCAGAGGCGAGGTCGTCATCTTAAGGAAATACTGCAGGAAGCTCTCCACTCCGAAATTAGTAAGAGCAGAACCAAAGAAAATCGGCGATAGTTTTCCGTGTGACACCGCATCCTGATCGTATTCGGCGGAAGCTCCGTCAAGAAGCTCTATCTCTGATGATAACAGCTCGTATTTTTCCTCGCCTATCGCTTCGATAAGCCTTTCCCTGTCATCTATCGGGATGAATTCTTCCTTGCCCTCTTTCGTTCCCTTCTGGGTATCAGAGAATAATACCACTTGCTTTGTATTCCTGTCGTATACTCCCTTGAACTCCTTACCTGAGCCGATAGGCCATGTCACGGCAGTCGTCTCTATCCCAAGCTCATGCTCCACCTGATCTATAAGCTCAAAGGAATCCAGAGCGTCGCGATCCATCTTGTTAAAGAAGGTAAAGATAGGTATCCCCCGCCTTGCCACGACTTTAAAAAGCTTCCTCGTCTGCGGCTCCACGCCTTTCGCCGCATCTATGACCATCACAACGTTATCCGCCGCCATAAGCGTCCTATAAGTATCCTCCGAGAAGTCCTGATGCCCCGGAGTGTCAAGGATATTTATGCATTTATCGCCATACTCGAACTGTAATACAGACGAGGTCACCGATATTCCTCTCTCCTTCTCGATATCCATCCAGTCCGACACCGCATGCTTCGCCGTAGCCTTGCCCTTGACGGAGCCCGCCGTATTGAGCTGTCCCCCATATAATAAGAACTTTTCCGTAAGAGTAGTCTTACCCGCATCAGGGTGAGATATAATAGCGAATGTTCTCCTTTTATTTATCTCTTTAGAAATATCCGAGCCCAAAGTCTCATCCTCCGTCCTTAAAATAAATTAGCTTCAAGAATAATAGCAAAGCTCTTTAAGATGTGCAATAAAAACCACACGATTAAAAATCAATATGCCCGATATATTTATCCTGAAACTCAGGATCTTCAGCAAGCTCTATAACCCTGCACCTTGAAATAATATCGTCCAACGCACTTGTTTCTTTATCAATATCACTTGTAATAAAATCAATTGCGCCTTTTAACGAGCTGTTACCAATAGAAACTATGCGGTCTTTTAACTCCTTGGGTACTAATCCAATCTTTACGGCAGATGCCACCTCCAAAGAATAGCCCATACCGCCCGCAAGATATAACGTATCAATATCTTTATAGGCAATGCCTGCTTCTTTACATAGAATTTCAAATCCCGCTGATATTGCCGCCTTTGCAAGCTGAACCTGCCTCATGTCGTCCTGTGTAAAGAATACAGAAGACCTGTCGGGATACTTCGCGATCGCAATATCCTTTCCTTCATTAGTAAAAGTCCCATGCTCATCACATAACCCCGTCCTAAAGATCTCGGCTGCACAATCAATAACGCCTGATCCGCATATTCCTTTTACACTTACTTCATTTCCTATAGTGGAATACGACACTTTAGCCCGACCATCACATACTTCTTCAATCTTCACATGATTTATAGCGCCAGTTACCGAACCTATCCCACAGCTAATGCCTCCGCCTTCAAACACAGGACCAGCGGCAGAGGACGCAGCATATATTATATCATTAATAATCAATGCCATTTCGCCATTAGTACCCAAATCCATAAAGCCTATTACCTTATTGGCTTTTTCCATATCATGCGCTCTTAAACCACTAATCTCAACATTCTCCGTTTCTTTTCTCATCTTGTACTCTGATAACAGATGATACAAACCAGATGTTATATCTCCCCCTACAAAAGCAGCCGCATTTGGAAAAATAACACACTGCGAATATTCTATTTCTAGCATATCGTTCGATTTTATATTTAATATATCGCTCGCTACGCCTTTGATAATTCCTTTATTCTTCGGAATATATGGATGCTTCCCAAGAGGTGTTAAATCGTAGTCCATCAGAGTGTGTATCATCGTTGTATTGCCTGCAAGAGCAATTATATCAATCGCTTTTATTCCTCTGCATAGACAAAAAACAACTGCTCTTATATCCTCAAGCAGTCTCACCCTCATTTCTTCTCCATGCCCTTCAGAGCCCGCCTTTATTCGTGATATAACATCTGCTCCGAATGAAACATTTGAATTTATCCTTGTCTCCTCAGCAATTATCCTGCCAGAGCCCGTATCGCATATAGCACTCGCTATCGTAGTTGTGCCTATGTCAATCGCTATTCCATATCGACCGCTATCCTCTTTGTAGGTGCTTATTTTATTATTATTATTATTTTCACTACCATTCGTTCTCTCTTTCACGCCTAGCACTGTCATCTGCCCCGGCTCATTCAAGACTCGTACGGACATCCCCCTGCTATATTCCGTCCTGCAGGCAAGCACAGGCTCGCCGTCGTCAACAGACACCAAACATTTCCCGCAAGTGCCGTTTCCGCCACAGGGTGCATTTATCCCTATATTATTCTCTCTGAGGTAATCGAGTACAGTCATGCGTCAGACAAGCCTTTTTAACGGCTCCCCCGCAAAATCCTCTCTCGAAATATAGCTTTCAAAAAGCTTGGAAACGAAGTCATAGTCCACGGCTTCATTATAGAAAATAAGCTCGCACACGGCTCCATTATATGAAGGCTGGAATACATCTCCGCCTATCACCACTCTCTTGACGTAACGATTCGTCCTCACATCCTCACTTACGCTCGCCACGTCGCCATTTATGAAAAGCATCGCCTGATCCTTCTGGGCATTGTACGACAGCACCACATGCCACCATACGCCTTCTTCCAGCTGAAAAGTGCTCGTATCATACCAGCCGTTCACCTCTCTAGAATCCCTTATCCGATATGACGAATGCCCCTCCCACGCCGCAGGATTGAATGAAGCGAAGCCTGTCTCAAACTTTATATATATGACAGACGACCATGGTATGTTCCTCTCAGTCTTAAGCCAGAACGCCACAGTATAGCTGTCATTCGATATGACATCGGGATTTATCTCGGCGACATTGCTCTCCTGCCTGCCTCCCGGAAGATAAAGTGCTTTCTTTCCCTCAAAAATACCATCCACATACTCCGCATCCTTGCTTCGCTTAGCAGACCCCAAAGCCTTCTCTGCCGTAGAGTAAGTCTTCCCTTCTCTAACGAACCCCGCCGATATCCCCTCCACGTCCGAGTCAAGGTTCCCGTCAAAATGGAACGTGCAGCTATTATGCACATTCGTCATATGCTCATCAGCAAAGGACACGAAATCCTCTATTGGCACAGCCTTGGAATAATAAAACCCTTGCGCAATCTGACAGCCGCATTTAACCAGAAGGTCAACTTGCTCCTTCTTCTCCACGCCCTCGCAGATAACCTCCATCTTAAGATCCCTGCACATGGAGATCACAGACCTTAGAACCGTCTTTCCTTTCTTTGAATCGTAGGAATCCTTAAGGAATACCAGATCCAGCTTAACCGCATCAACGGTCATGTCCTTAAGCATGTTCAGAGCTGAATAGCCCGATCCAAAGTCATCTATCGACACGGGAAAGCCCTTATTCTGTATATCTTCGATCCGTTGTATCATCTCCTTCGCGTCATCAAAATAAGCGCTCTCCGTGACCTCAATCTCAAGCTCTGAGTGAGGCACTCCGTAC
This sequence comes from Lachnospiraceae bacterium, assembly GCA_017455525.1. Taxonomy (GTDB): domain Bacteria; phylum Bacillota; class Clostridia; order Lachnospirales; family Lachnospiraceae; genus NK4A144. Next base: position 13,651 of record JAFTAP010000058.1, on the reverse strand, counting down.
TTATCCGCAATGCTTGCCAGAGTCTCAGGAAAATCCTCGTTATACAGATGTATGCGCGACATATTCACGGAAACAACCACATGCTCGCAGGGTCTCCCGACAAAGGAAGCCTTAGCCTTGCAGGTCTCTTCGAACATATATAAGTCGAGCTTTGAAATATAGCCGTTATTCTCCATGACAGGGATATACATATCAGGCATCCTGACGCCCTCTCCAGGTCTCACCCATCTCGAAAGAGCCTCCGCTCCCGCAAGCTTGTCCGTGACCATATTCACCTTAGGCTGGAGATACACCTTAAATTCGCCGTCCGCAAAAGCCTGCTCCATCTGCGACTCGACAATCTTCGTGATATATTCCCTATTCTCGGTAATATGCCCGCTCAAAATAAATACCCCTGATGAAAAATCTGATTACCGTTATTTTAACACATTGGAGCATAACAATTAAACTAATTTGTAAATATTTCATACTATATGTTAAAATAAAATAAAAAAGGAGGGCGAGCCTATGACACCACAGGAAATGGAAGTATCTGAAATAAACAACTATTCTATGCTTCAGCGTATCAAAAGTGCAAACAAGGAACAGGAAAACCCTGTGCTTGATTATGAAATCAAAGTATCGGCGGCACGGCTTGCCACACTTGGAGTAAATGTCAAGGATCTGACATTATAAGATTGAATCAATGACGCAGGGCAACTGTTTCTTTGTGCCATTATTCAATCTTATTGCTCCCGTCAGCATAATCAATATATATCCCCGGCTGTACATTATAAACGAACTCGCAGTAGCAGATTTTGTCATTCTCCACGCTCTTGGCTTCCATCAAAACACCCCTGGCAACAAGCTCATCATCAAAGAACACGGGCGTTATCCTGTATAAAACGTGATTCCCTGTATCCTTCACATACTGATAAACCCGGTCTTCGACATAGGACATACCATCAGCATTGAAATACCTCGTGCCTGTTATCAGATTGTATACATTCGCATTCTCGCCCGCAAGCTTATAAGCTATCAAATGGCTCCTGTTGTATAGGTACGGCGGATCGGCATCCACGATTCCGTCATATCTCTTCTGCTTCCAGCCTGTTGGGTGTATCTCACTTATATCCCCTCTTCTCTCCGTAGGCATAAGCTCCGGACAAATATTAGCGTAAGCGGTTCCGCATCTTCCCAGTCCGTCAAGCGCCGAATAATATTCAAAAGCCTCCGTGCTCATATCATTTTTTGTAAAATATGGTTCGTTATCATTTATGAAAACATACTTCTTCCCGCTGTATTCCGGTATGGCATCTACATCAAAGCCTTCCGGGTAAAGCGAACCATGCGGAACAATGGTCGCATCTGTCTCCCCAAAGTAAACTTCATCAGTTTCATCACTCTCCGGCTCTGCAGTCACTTCAACTGCTATATCCCCTTGATCGGCTTTAGCATTTTCTCCATCGGAACCAATCACTTCAGAAGCGCCTTTTTCAGACGCCATAGAGGAATTCGATATACCAGCATCAGGATTTTCCGCAATCTGCTCTTCATCCTCGAAAATCTCTACCAGCTCATCGCTTACTTCGTTCTGCCCATAATATATATCCCCACATGCACACAAGCACGCAATAACAATCGATATCAAGCTGCAAATATACGCAATCCTGCTCTTATTCTTCAAATCCTTTTCTCCATCGCTTCCCAATTACTCAAAACAAACGGGTGCAGATGAATAATAACACCTGCACCCGAATAAATCAATTATAAAACCGCACCTCTAAGTGCTTTTATTGATTAAAGCTGAGGACCTGCCGCTACAAGAGCCTTACCGTGCTCGTTGCCCTCATACTTCTTGAAGTTCTTTATGAACCTTCCAGCAAGATCCTTTGCCTTCTCCTCCCACTCGGAAGCATTAGCATATGTATCTCTGGGATCAAGTATGCCTGAATCAACGCCAGGAAGCTCCGTAGGAACCTCGAAGTTGAAGTAAGGGATCTTCTTCGTAGGAGCCTTTAGCACATCGCCGTTAAGGATAGCGTCGATTATGCCTCTGGTATCCTTTATCGAGATCCTCTTGCCTGTGCCGTTCCAGCCTGTATTTACAAGATAAGCCTTGGCTCCGCTCTTCTTCATCCTCTTGACAAGCTCTTCGCCGTACTTCGTAGGATGAAGCTCAAGGAACGCCTGTCCGAAGCAGGCAGAGAACGTAGGAGTAGGCTCCGTGATGCCTCTCTCCGTACCTGCAAGCTTAGCCGTGAAGCCTGAAAGGAAGTAATATTGTGTCTGCTCAGGATCAAGAATAGATACAGGAGGCAGAACTCCGAATGCGTCAGCTGAAAGGAAGATAACATTATCAGCCTGAGGACCGGATGAGATCTTATTCACGTTCTTTGCGATCTTCTCGATGTGCTCGATAGGATATGACACACGGGTATTCTCCGTAACGGACTTATCAGCGAAATCAATCTTGCCGTTAGCATCTACGGTTACGTTCTCAAGAAGAGCGTTCCTCTTGATAGCGTTGTAGATATCAGGCTCTGAATCCTTATCAAGATTTATAACCTTAGCATAGCAGCCGCCCTCGAAGTTGAAGACGCCCTCGTCATCCCAGCCGTGCTCGTCATCACCGATGAGAAGCCTCTTGGGATCGGTGGAAAGAGTTGTCTTACCTGTGCCGGAAAGACCGAAGAATATAGCGGTGTGCTTGCCATCCATATCGGTATTAGCCGAGCAGTGCATAGAAGCGATACCCTGGAGAGGCAGATAGTAGTTCATCATTGAGAACATACCCTTCTTCATCTCTCCGCCGTACCATGTATTGATTATAACCTGCTCACGGCTTGTGATATTAAATGCTACGCAGGTCTCTGAACGAAGACCAAGCTCCTTGTAATTCTCAACCTTTGCCTTAGAAGCATTGTATACAACAAAGTTGGGCTCGAACTTCTCAAGCTCCTCGTCCGTAGGCTGTATGAACATATTCTTAATGAAGTGAGCCTGCCATGCGACCTCCATGATGAAACGGACAGCCATCCTGGTGTCCTTATTCGCTCCGCAGAATGCGTCCACAACGAAAAGCCTCTTGCCGGAAAGTTCATTCTTAGCTATGTCCTTGACTGCAGCCCATGTCTCCTCGCTCATAACATGGTTGTCATTAGGATACTCATCGCTGTTCCACCATACGGTGTCCTTGGAGTTCTCGTCCATGACGATGTACTTGTCCTTAGGTGACCTTCCTGTGAACTCACCTGTCATGACATTTACCGCGTCAAGCTCTGTGAGTACGCCCTTATCAAAGCCGGTAAGGTCGCTCTTCATCTCCTCTTCATAGAGAAACTCGAATGAAGGATTGTGGATGATCTCGGTTGCACCAGTGATGCCATACTTAGTTAAATCTACGTTTGCCATTCTATAAACCCCTTTTCTTAAATAATAAAATACTGTTTACAACGCAATAATATATTTTACATGATTGGGACATAAAATCAAGCCTAAATCCGCATATAAAGGTTAAATCCCTGAATCAGTCATCCCTACTCCGTATCCATCCAGTAATCTTCCTTTAACCCGCGAAAGCCCGGCTCCTTCGTGTAGCCCTGATAAAGCTCTTCCGCAGCGGAATCAGACAGGGCGTAGTCGTATATGCAAAGAGACGATATCGAGCCTACATACGACTTCTGGAAAGGATCGCCTCCGAGAAGCACCTTACGGCAGCCTATCATCGTGGGCATGTTGCCGCTAAAGACCACTCCCTTTCTTCCGTTTATATAGCTCCTGACCGTCTCGCTGTCAGCATCGTATGCATAGCACAGATGGCTCCATGCATTAAGCTTTATAGCCCTGCATGAAGTATCAAAAAATCCCTCGCTGTCTACGCTGATCCTGAATACGCTTATGCCGTCGTCCGCATTAGTATAAGGGACGAAAGAAATAAAACCACCGTCGAACCTAGCGTAAACTGCGCTGCTCCAGTTCATCTCCTTCTCGGGATATACCCAAAGCGCGATAGTATAACTGTTGCGCGCGAATATCTCCTTCGGGAGCTCTATCACATTCTTCCCGATATCCCCGCCGGCAAAATGCACGGCACCGCTATTATCCGTGACTCCCCTGGCAAATGTTATGCCTATGCCATCGAAACGACCCTCATACCTTCCAAGCCTGTCTTTAAGATTGCCGTTAAAATCATATATTACGCTGCTGTTAGTAGGTATCTTTTCCTCAATGATATCAGCATATACTCCGGCTTCATAAAACTCCTGCTTAGCATTATCTCCTATTGCGTCACAGCCACAGTCAGCGAGAAACCTCCTGTCAAGCTTTTCAGTCTCACCTATGGCAACAACCATCTTATGAGCATTCTTCGTGAGCCTTATTACCGACTTCACGAGCCTCCGGTTCTTCTCGTCCTCAAGGCTTGCCGTGAGCCACTTTGAATCAAACATATAGGCCTGCACAGGAACGGCATTTAAATACCTTATTGATATGAAATTAGAGCCGAAGTTCTTCATAGACATGCTGACGCCGTGCTCCGATAACTGCTTCATACCAAAGATAAGCCTGTCTATATTCCTTGCGGTAAGCGCCCGCTCCGCTATCGAAATATCTATGGCAGAAAGCGGAACATTATATTTCCCGGAATACTCCAAAAGCACGTTCTCAAGCTTGCGATCAAGGAAATGAAGCCATGACATCTCCATGCTGAATCTTATATTCTGCGCTTCAAAGCCTGAAATATCCATATCGGCAAGCATACGGAAAAGCTTCTCCAGAAGATAGGTATCAAGCATCCGTATATATCCGTTGCTCTCAAGTATCGGCCTGTATTCTCCGGGCATCAGCTCTCTTCCGTCAGCTCTGACCCAGACAGCGATAACCCGCGTCTGCTCAAGCATGCCGTTCTGCATATTAAGCAGAGGATTGAGCCTTAATACAAAGCAGTCATCCTTTATCGCCTGAGGCGCCTCGTCCTCTATCCGCTTGTCATGCTCAGCCTTGTCCTTGATGTCCTCGTAAAAGACGCATCTCCGTTTGCCGGCGTGCTTTGCCATATACATCGCATTATCGCCGAGATTCATGACTTCCTGAAGGCTCTGGCCCTCTCCCTGCCTGGTTATGGCTCCCGCACTTAATGAAATAAGCGCAAGTCCCGCTTCAGTCTTCTGCCCTTCTGCTATCTTGCGTACTATGTTTTTATATATTTCAGTAAGATTCTCCCTGGTCCTGTCTCCGGGCAGCACAAGCACGAACTCGTCCCCGCTCATCCTCACGGGATAACCATCCTCCGCGCTGCCCTTTATAGCCTCGGCGGTATACTTCAATACACGGTCGCCCTCCTCGTGCCCGTAGAGGTCATTCACCGCCTTGAAGTTATCGAGATCCATGTATATGACACTGAACTGCCCGGACTCATCCGTCACCGGGCAGTCCTCAAAAAGCCACTTCCTGTTATATATGCCTGTCAGATAGTCCCTGCCATCGTTTCCAGTCATGGATTTCCCCCACAATTATTATTTAAGTCAAGCCTTAAAATCACTTAACGCGAAGCTCCACCACCGAAGCCTTGGGAAGCTTGACGCATATATCATTTCCGTCAGCCTTATGGTCAGTGAATGCCACCTCTTTAACGGTATCCGGCGCATCGAAGGTATTCATGTCGTGCACGTCGCCGCTTGTGACTACATTCGCTTCCTCAACCTTATAAAGCTTATCCTCCGCAAAATGTATAGTCAAGTCCTTATCGTCCGTAAGCGAGAGGTTACTCAGGGTAATCGTGATCATGCCGTCCTTCTCTGACACCGACTCCGTGATCTCAGGCACTGTCCACTCACCGATGCCGGTGTCCGATACTCCGGACAGTGAACTCTCCAAAAGCTCTGCTCCCTGATGATGCCTGTACATATGGAATACATGCCATGTAGGTGTCTTAAGCATCTTCTCGCCATCGGTCAGAATAACCGCCTGCAGCACGTTGATCATCTGTGCTATACAAGCCATCTTAACCCTGTCACAGTGCTTATTGAATACGTTAAGGTTTATGCCTGCTACAAGAGCGTCTCTTACCGTGCTCTGCTGATATAAGAAGCCCGGATTCGTGCCCGGCTCGACCGTGAACCATGTGCCCCATTCGTCAACAGAAAGCCCTATCTTCTTCTCAGGATCAAACTGATCTATTATCGCACCATGCCTGCGAATAAGCTCGTCGATGTAAAGCGCCTTATTAAGCGTCCTGTACCAGGCCTCATCATCATAATCTGTTGCGCTTCCCTTTATCTCCCATCCGTCAGGATGCGTATAATAATGCAGGGAAATAAAATCCATGAAGCCGTGGAACTGCTCAGGCACGTTAGCAAAGCAGGTCTTCAGCACTCCCTCCGTCCAGAAGAAATCCGCCACGTTCGCTCCGCAGGCTACCTTCTTTATCGGATGGTCTTCATTGTACTGTCTCACATAGGTCTGATAACGGCGGTATTCATTTCCGTAGTGTTCGGGAGTCATGTTGCCGCCGCAGCCCCAGTTCTCATTTCCTACTCCGAAATAATCAACCGTCCAGGGCTCCTCATGTCCGTTCTGCTTGCGAAGCTCAGCCATAGGAGAAACTCCGTTAAAGGTCATGTACTCAACCCACTCCGACATTTCCTGTACCGTACCGCTGCCGAGGTTTCCGTTTATATAGGTCTTGCAACCTATCTGCTTACAGAGTTCCATGAACTCATGCGTGCCGAAACTGTTGTCCTCTGTCACTCCGCCCCAGTGTGTATTTATCATCTTCTTGCGCTTGCTCTTGTCGCCTATGCCGTCCTTCCAATGATACTCATCGGCAAAGCAGCCACCCGGCCAGCGCAGCACGGGCACTTTGATCTCCTTAAGGGCATTGACAACATCTGTCCTCATGCCGTTCACGTTCGGGATATCTGAATTTTCTCCTACATAAAGCCCCTCATAGATGCATCTTCCAAGATGCTCCGAGAAATGCCCGTATATTTCAGGCGCTATAGTGCCTTGCTTGTTATTCTCATTTATAACCAGTTTTGCCATTGAAAAATACCTCCATAAAACCAGTAATGTCGCTGTGACGGTTACATATCAATCATAGGAAAAGACAGGTCTGTCGTCCTTATCCCAGCGAAGCTTCATAAGCTGCGCATGCCGGTTGGGATTATACAGCGGGTCGCCCTCTATCTTTGATTCCTGCCTTGCATGGTAGACACAGATATCGTTTCCGTCCTCGTCCACCGTGAAGGAATTATGCCCCGGACCATAGATACCCTTTGCTTCATCAGTCTTAAGCACGGGATACCTCTCTTTAGTCCACGCCCTCGGATCAAGCAAGTCCGCATCCTCGGAGATACTTAGCATCCCCATGCAATAAGCTGCGCCTGTCTCGCTTGCGGAATAAGTAAGGTATATCTTCCCGCCCCTGTGTATCGCAGCGGGTCCTTCATTCACCCAGAAGCCTACCCGCTCCCAGTCATAATCAGGCGTAGTAAGCAGTACCTGTACGGTCTTTAGCTTATGCGGATTCTCCATCTCCGCTATGTAAAGATTGCTCACCTTCTTACCCACGCCGGTCTTCTCCGCCCATACGTAGTAGTGCTTTCCCTTATTCTCAAATACCGTGCCGTCAAGCGAGAAATCCTCGAATGAAAAATCGTCCTCATCCGCCCTCTGCATCTTGCCAAGTTCTGTCCAGGTCCCCGTGATCGGGTCCTCGTCCTTGCACTCAAGCACGTAAGGGCGTATCTTCCATATATCCTCTTTCTCGCCGCCCGCAAAATAAATGAACCAGTGACCGTCAAGATAATGCAGCTCCGGTGCCCAGATATGCTCGCTCATGGGACCCGACTCATGCTTATGCCAAACTTCCGTTTCCGATGAATCTGCAAGTCCCCACAGGCTCTTCGACCTCCTCAGCACTATGCTGTCATAGGCAGGCATCGATGCCGTAAAGTAATAAGTCCCGTCGGTATGCCTGTAAACATACGGGTCCGCTCTCTGCAAAATCCATGGTGTGTTGTATTTTAACTCTTTATCCAATCCAATATCTCCTTAAAAAATCTATAGTGTCCGACTACTCCTAATTACGCAGGACTTAGCTTGTTATGATTTCGTTTCTTCACTCGTTCGCTACCGGAACGCCCCGGCCCGCATTCGCGCATAGCGCTTTTTGTTACTTTACTTGTTCGTTACCGGAACGCCCCGGCCCGCATTCGCGCATAGCGCTTTTTGTTACTTTACTTGTTCGTTACCGGAACGCCCCGGCCCGCATTCGCGCATAGCGCTCATAAACGCGGGCGTGAAACGTCCACTGGACGTTTCACCCCTTCACAGCCCCAGCTGTCATCCCATCAATAAGATACTTCTGGAATATCAGGAATACGACCAGCACCGGAAGTATCGAGAACATCGAGCCCGCTATCAGCACGTCGTAGTTATTCCCATACGGCGTAAGCAGCGTGTTCAGTCCTATAGGCAGCGTGAACTTCGTTGATGAACGATACACGAGCATCGGCCAGAGCAGGTTATTCCATGAACCCATGGCGCAGAGTATAGCCATAGAAGCGAAAGCCGGCTTCGTTATAGGCATCATTATCTGCACGCAGATACGATACTCATTAGCCCCGTCTATACGCCCCGCATCAAGCAGCTCCTTCGGCAGGCCCTGCATGTATTGCCTGAAGAAGAATATCGTGCCCGCCGCGCAAAGCCCCGGCAGCACCACGCCCCAGGTCGTGTCTATCATTTTTAAATTTATTATCTCCTGATACAAAGGAAGCATCAGTATCTCAAAGGGCACCATCATCGTCGCTATGACAAGGAAGAATAAGAAATTCTTCAGCTTGAAGTCATACATAGACAAACCATAAGCTATGAAATAGCAGATAAGCAGCGTCCCTATGACCGTTATAAAGGTAAGGAACAGGCTGTTCTTGAACCACATGAAATACTTCGCGGAGTCCTCTTTACCCCCTCTTCCGCCGAAGATGTAGATATAGTTATCAAGCGTCATCGTGCTGAAATCAAGGTCTATGGAAAGTCCCTTCCTTATAAGCTCCCTGCCCGGACGGAAGGATGCAAGCAAGCCCGCAAAAAGCGGAAATGCTATAAGGCACGACAGCACTACGAAAAACGCAGTCGCAAGTACGGAGAGGACGGTATGCTTTGCGCCGCCGATAGTTTGCTTTTCTTTATACTTAGCCATTATCTCTCCTCCTTCTTAAACGTGCCTGTAGCTATTAGCTGCGCCATATTTATTATCAGTGCGACAACCAGCAGCACGAGTCCTACGGCGGAAGCGTAGCCCATCTGATTCTTCTCTATTCCTCTCTTATACAGATAGCCTACTATCGTAAGTCCGATATTATTAGGCGAGGAATTTCCTGCCCACAGCATGAAGCTCTCAAGGAACATTGCGAGTCCCGCATAGATCGATATCGTGAGCACGTAGATTATCGTAGGTTTTAATAAGGGTACCGTCACATAGCGGAATTTCTGCCATGCGGTAGCACCGTCGATGTCAGCCGACTCGTAGAGTGCGGCGTCTATATTCTTAAGTCCCGACAGGAAATAGAGCATGTTAACGCCCGTCCATCTCCAGCAGCAGAGCAGGAGCAGAGCGAAATATGATGTCGGATACATTTTAAGCCATTTCACAGCAGGCTGACCGAAGAAAGCGAGCACCTGATTCATAAAGCCCGTCTTATATTCGGAGAACATAAGCCTGAAAAGAGTACCTGAAATAACGACTGAAGTAAGCGCCGGCACATAAAGCACGGCCTTCCATACGCCCTTTGCCTTGACTAAATTGCTGTCTATCAGCACTGCCCAGAGCATAGGGAACGGAAGTAATAATATAAGAGTAAGCACCATGTACATCACGGAATTACGGACCGCCTGATGGAACACTCCGTCCTTCAGAAGTTTGGCGTAATTGCTCAAGCCCACCCACTCGGCTCCTGCAGGCTTTATATTCTGGAAGCTCATCGTGATGGTGCTTAACATCGGATAAATCCAGAAAATGCAGAAGCTTAAAATAAAAGGCAGCACGAACACATAAGGCGCCGTCTTCTGAGAATATATGAATCTCGTGAATGCGTTTCCCTGTTTTTTCTTCTCCACTTTTATTTACCCCTCTTTTGAAAAACAAGGGGCTGCCATGCGACAGCCCCTATGGATATCTGAAATACTATGATTCAGAATAAATTACTGCTCAAGATCTACAGCTTCCTGGAACTCCTGCAGAGCCTCGTCCACGTCCATGCCGTCCTCAAGGACTTCATTTGCCGTCGTCGTGCAGAAGTACTCATTGATCGTAGGGCTTATAGCTACTACAGAAATCTTGCCTATGCCGTCCTTTACGTCGTTAAGAACATCGTAAGGATAGTTGCGGAAGAACTTATTGTACTGATTGCTGTCGTCATGTGCGAAAGCATCATCTGTCCAGTATGCGGTGTTGCAGACGTCGAATCCGAGATTCTCCCAGATATACTTCTCGCCTTCCTCACCCATCTTAGCCCAGCATATGAACTCTGCAGCAAGATCGCCATTTGCTGACTGCTGTGATACTACCGTGCCGGTACCGCCGATACCTACGGAGTGACCCTGACCTGACTCAAATACCGGGCAGGGAGCGAGATACCAGTTGCCCTCCTCCTCAGGCATGTAGTTGAGGAAGCGGCTCATGTACCATGCAGCCTTCGGGAATGATACGATATTATGGTCAAGTATATTCTGGAAGCCTGCCTCAAGGTCTATATGTCCGTCAGGAGAAACCTCAGCGAGACCGCTTGAAAGCCAATCCTGCTGCATAGTGAGCATCTTCTTTACAGAATCAAGCTGTACGTTAGCGGGACCCTCGAAACCTCCGGTCCAGTCCTCGCCGTACTCAGCCATAGCGAGCCACATCCAGTCTGTTCCGCCCGTATCAACAGATGTCCAATACTTGCCATCAGGACGTCCGATACCGTCAAGATACTTCTCTCCAAGAGCTACCCACTGATCCCAAGTCTCGACTGCATCTATGTCTGCCTGTGAAAGACCTGCCTCTTCCATAGCGGCGAGATTGTAATACATAAGCGTCGCGCCAACGTGGAAAGGAGCGCCGTAGTAATTGCCATCCTCGCCTGCATAGGTGTCAAGACGGGACTTAACCATCGTAGCCTCATAAGGTTTTATATAATCATTAAGAGGTACAAGTCCGTCTGTCAGGAATGCCACCACGTTAGGGAACTGTCCTACCTCTACGTCGCAGATATCGGGAGCGCCCGTGCCTGTCTGTAAGCTCATGATCATCTTCTGATGCATGTCGCCGTAAGGATATGTAACCGTCGTGAGCTTGATCTGCTTGTCGGGATTCTCCTCGTTCCACTTGTCGCACATATCGCGATAGAAGGTTCCGTGAAGCTCGACGAATGTCCAAAGCTCCAAAGGCGTGCCATCGTCAGGTCCTGTCGTGTCGGTGACAGCCTCTACCTCATCAGCCGCCTCATCGCCTGCGTCTTCAGCCGCAGCGTCATCACCTGCATCTGCCGCTGCATCATCGCCCGCGTCCGCTGTCTCGCCTGAATCAGCCGAAGCTGCTCCTGCGTCAGAGGTCGCCGCGCTGCTTCCGCAGCCTGCGAGAATGGTTGCAGTCATAGCTACTGAGATCAGTATGCTGACTAACTTCTTTTTCATAGTTCTCTTCCCTCCTGTTTTTTGCCTTCTCTATACAACTGTTTCGGAGATTTTTTCAAGTCTCTGATAAACATCATAAGCTACACCTTATCCATATGTCAATAATTATTTTAGATTTTTTTGAATTATTTTATTTTTGAGTCTGTCGCCGTCACAACATGCCCTTATTTTATGCGTTTTTGACAAAAAGCTGATTCGCAAAAAGATATTTTTGTGATTTTTGACAAAGCCGACTTAATCGTTTTCGGAATTTTAAAAATAATTTTAGATTTTTCTAAAATAAATATTGACTGCTTTTATTTTAATGTTATACTAAAGTAAATAGGCAAAACCTAAAGCAAACAGGTGGCAGACCTTTCGTAAATTGCCTCTTGTATTCTCAAAAAGCTATATTTTAGGAGCATGATACCGTTAGCGCCTGTATTTTAGGCGGTTACGGTATCAGCCCTGCATAATGTGCCAGTGGCACATTATGAGCACCGTTTAGATGCGCCATGCGCATCTGGTGCCGTACCGGACTAAGTCAGATAATAAACTGGCGTTATTAGAGGAGTAAAGATATGCTGCATATAGAAAGCCTCGATGACGGACTGGAGCTTTTCAAAGCATTAGGCTCTGATATCAGAGTCAAGATAGTAAATCTGCTGCTCACAGAGCGCGGGATGAATATGAACGAGCTTGCTTCAAGGCTCAATATATCAAACGGGGCTCTAACTTCTCATATAAAGAAGCTCGAAGCCTGCGGCATAGTCACGACCTCGAGCGAGTCAGCAAGCCACGGCAATCAGAAGATATGCTCCGTGAATATAGACAAGATACTGATAGACGTAGAGAAAAGGGAACCGGCCGAGAATATGTACCGCACGGAGATAAAGGTCGGGCATTTTACGGATCACGAGGTCTACCCTACCTGCGGTCTATCCACTCATGATGCAATGATAGGAGAGGTAGACGACCCTAGATATTTCTCGCATCCTGACAGATATGATGCTGATATTCTCTGGTTCACGAAGGGCTATGTCGAATACGATATACCAAACTTCATCCCGCAGGGACAGCGAATTACAGAGCTTATGATAGAAGCCGAGCTGTCCTCAGAGGCCCCCGGGGTGAACAGCAACTGGCCCAGCGACATACGCTTCTATCTTAACGATGTGCGCCTCGGAGAGTGGACCTCCCCCGGTGATTTCGGCGACGTGCTGGGCATCTTTACGCCCGACTGGTGGTATCCGAACTGGAATCAGTACGGTCTTTTGAAGCTCCTGCTGCTTAACCGCTACGGCTTCTTTGTTGACGGGAGAAAAATTTCGGATGTCACGATAAATGATTTCGACCTGACAAGCAGCAGCTCATTGAAATTAAAATTTGCGGTAGAGGATGATTCCGAGCATGTAGGCGGGCTTACGATCTTTGGCAAGACCTTCGGCAACTATGCTCAGGATATAGCGGTAGGGATAGGGTATAAACCGTTAGAGTAATAACGATATTTCTGTGACAACCGCATGGTTCGTTTGAAAACAGCAATGCATGCTCCATAGCGGGCATGCATTTGTTTTACCACTTCTTCTTCGGACAATGACTGTCTCTTGCGTAAGCCCTAAATTCCACATAGCATCCGCAGGCTTCGCAGGTCGCTTCATTAAGCTTGTCACATTCACGACAGACAGAAAGCCTCTCTTCATACAAAGCTTCCGGCGCCCTGTCATTTGGCTTTATTGCAGCAAGATATTTCTTCAGATCCTTCTGATCCTCCTCCGCAAGATCGCGGAGGAAGCATTTTTTACATATTGTCATAGATCTTTTTTCTGATTTTACATAATACATCTGCTGCTGACCCTGAAATCATTATATGATGCTAGGGTCAAAAGGTACAAATCCGATTGTGCTTGCACAAATAGGATTTGGAACTTGTGGTCTTCGCTCCGCTTCGGTCAGCGCAAAACCGACATCCACTGGATGTCGTGCGCCCCGCCCGAACATGGTAAAACAT
>JAFTAP010000057.1 GCA_017455525.1 Lachnospiraceae bacterium | reverse complement strand
CGGAGCATGGCGAGAGCAGCTTGCTGCGGTGCTAAACAGCCAGTGGCTGTTTGCTTAGCACCGACCGTAGCGAAGCGAAGACGCCATGCGTAAGCATCATAAACAACGCAAAGGGGCTTTTGACCCCAGCATCATATGAATAAATAACACTAGGGAGAATTATGCATTATGGCTTGGTATGACGAGGCGATCTTCTATCATATTTACCCGCTTGGACTGCTTGACTGTCCGCATGAGAATAAATACGAGAAGCCGGTTCACAGGCTTACTAACCTTGCTCCGTGGGTCAGGCATATAGCTGATATGGGCTTCAACGGCATATATATAGGACCGCTCTTTGAGTCCGTGGGGCATGGCTATGAGACTACGGATTATAAGAAGCTGGACAGCAGGCTTGGCACGAATGAGGATCTGAAAGCCTTTGTTAAGGACTGCCATGATAACGGGATAAGGGTCATATTAGACGGGGTATTTAACCATACGGGAAGGGATTTCTTCGCATTCAAGGATATAAAGGAGAAGCGTGAAGGCTCCGGATATCTTGGCTGGTATGCGGGGCTTAACCTCGGCGGGAATAACAGCTTTAACGATGGCTTTTCCTATCAGAACTGGGGTGGCTTCGACTTACTTGCACGTCTTAATCAGAAAAATCCCGAAGTGCAGGGATATATTGCGGATGTCATAAGGTATTGGGTGAGCGAGTTTGATATCGACGGCTTAAGGCTCGACGCTGCTGATGTCCTTGAGTTTGAGTTCATGCAGATGCTCCGCCGGGTCGCTGATGAAGTTAAGCCTGATTTCTACCTTATGGGCGAGGTAATTCATGGCGAATATATCCGCTGGGAAAGGGATGCGAGGATACACGCAGTCACGAATTACCATCTGCACAAGGCGCTGTTTTCAGGACATAACGATCATAATTATTTCGAGATAGCGCATACCGTGAAGAGACTCTATGACATGGGCGGGGGCGACCCGCTGGGGCTTCGTCTCTATAATTTCGCTGATAATCACGATGTGGAGCGGATTTATTCAAGGCTTAATAATAAGGCGCACTTCATGCCGTTGCATATACTGATGTATACGCTTCCGGGGATACCTTCGGTGTATTATGGCTCTGAATTTGGAATAGAAGGAAAGAAGGGTGGCGGAGACGACTGGGGAATAAGACCGGTGCTGGACCTTGACGCTCTTCTTGCAGACGAGGCGCGGAAGCCGTACTACGAGCTGATCAAAGCGCTCGGGCATATAAGACAGGCAGTCCCTTGTCTTTCCTATGGAAGCTATGAACAGAAGATGCTTACGAACAGGCAGTACGCATTCCTTAGAGACTCATGTGAGGACGTGGCTGCCGTAGCCGTGAATAATGACGATAATCCTTGCTGGGTTGACATAAATGTACCGTCCGGAAGCTATAAGGCAATGCTTTCGGGCGAAGAAATCGACGCGGGAAACGGTAATATCCACTACGAATTGAAAGCTTCAAGCGGAGAGATATTCGTAAAGATAAATGATGGTGAGAATAAGGCGGAACTTCCTGATACAGAGCTTGATAGGGAGATTAAGACCATAGAAGTGAAAGAGGCTGTATCTGATAAGTCAGAAAGCAAGGTCATGGAAGCAGAGCAAGCAAAGAATAATGGGAGTGACGATACGGTTTCGGTTGACATAACAAATCAAGATAAGGCACGCAAAAGCGATAAGCCTGCAAAATCAGATGAATCTGATGATGTATCAGATAAAGATGCGGATATAGATAAAATCGCTGTCCCCGATAAGCTATACGAAGAAATGACCGTTCCCGAATTACAGGCGGCGATATTACAGAAAATGGCGAATAACGGTCCTGTAACGGACGATATGAAGCGCTCCGTCAGTGACAATGTCTGGCATGATTCACTTGTTAATTGGGTGAAGAGTTTTAGATAACCTCGAGAAGTCGTAGGGTGATAATAAAAAAATAAAGCGGTGAAGGAGCTTTCATCAGCCTCACCGCTTTTACTATTATGATGCGTGTACGTGTTTATGTCCGAAGGCAATCCTGCAATCACTCTATGGAGCAATTTCTAATAATTTTCTGCCTTGACCTGGAAATAACTCTGCGGGTGGTTGCACACAGGGCAGGTATCGGGAGCCTTGGGTCCTACTACTACGTGTCCGCAGTTAGCGCACTGCCATATCATATCGCCATCCCTTGAGAATACTATACCGTCCTCGATATTCTTAAGCAGCTTCCTGTAGCGCTATTCGTGCTCCTTCTCGATAGCCGCAACCTGCTCGAATAGCTCTGCGATGTCGTCAAAGCCCTCTTCCCTTGCGGTCTTTGCGAACGATGGATACATCTCCTTCCATTCATGCGCCTCGCCGTCCGCTGCGTCCTTAAGATTCTGAACCGTGTCATTTATGCCTGTAAGTATCTTATACCAGAGCTTTGCGTGCTCCTTCTCATTATCCGCCGTCTCCTGGAAGAGATTGCTTATCTGCACATAACCGTCCTTCTTAGCCTTTGATGCGAAGTAAGTGTATTTATTCCTCGCCTGCGATTCTCCTGCGAATGCCTCCTGTAAATTCTTTTCAGTCTGCGTTCCCTTTAATTCAGGTCTGGTCTCAAGATTTGCCATGAATAAAACCCCCTTTTCAAATTTCAGTTGTTTGGAATAGTAAAATTATCAAGGCTTTGAGGGGGATTAGTCAATGCTAATTTTATCAGGACCACGGCTATAAAACGATAGATATGTTCTTGCATAAAAAGTTTCATTGAATAGTCATTAGAAAGCTATAAAGTATTTGGTTGCCGTCGATTCTGCAACATCTCTTTTAACCTGTAGGGTGTATGGTTGCAACGTATTTTATCACATCAAGCACTTTATTTAATAATTGTAATATTGTTATTCAAGATCATATTAAGGTTACATGATTTGCAAATTTCATAATTGGGATTGCATTTTGAACGGTGTGCTGCACTGTTTGGTGTAATATGTCTGGCTTTTATCGTTACCATACTTTCATTCATTGGCATTACATTAATCAAAGTTTGAATAATACCCATATAAAACTTTGGAATTTACCCATTATTGACTTTGGAATTTACCTAGGTTATACTTTGGATTAGTTCTGCGAGGGGGATAGCCGGTTATGATAAATAGGAAGGCGGAGAAAGCGTTGCTGCGTCTGGCTGGGCAGTTTCCGATATTAGCTGTCACCGGACCTAGGCAAAGTGGGAAGACTACACTGGCGAAGGCTGTTTTCCCGGAGAAGAACTACATATCGTTTGATGATAAGGGCATGAGGGAACTGGCACGCTCTAATACAAGGGATTTTCTGGCGGCGTTTCCTGATGGCGCAATCATTGATGAAGCACAGAAGGTTCCGGAGATTTTCGATGCCTTGAAGCTTGTGGTGGATAATAATGATTATATTCCCGGTAAATATATCCTTACGGGTTCCAGCCAGTTCAGATTAAGAGAGAATATATCGGATAGCCTTGCGGGAAGAGTCGGGCTAATGAAACTGCTGCCATTTTCTGTTTCCGAGCTTAAGGAAGAGAATATTTTATCGGATGACCCGTACGATTATGTCTTCAGAGGACTCTACCCGCCGCTTTATGATAAAGATAAACATTTCCTGCCCGATGATTGGTTTGAAAATTATATTGATACATATCTGGATCTTGATGTGAAAGATATGATAAATCCCTCGAATGTAGGCGAGTTCAGAAAGCTTATTCAGTTATGCGCTGAATGCAGCGGTCAGATGGTGAACTATGACAAGATAGCCGGTAATATAGGGGTTTCTGCGGTAACGGTAAAAAAATGGCTGTCTATACTGGAAGCATCTTATATTATTCATTTTTTGGAGCCGGATACGAATAATATAGGTAAAAGCGTAGTAAAAACACCGAAGATGTATTTCGTGGATCCGGGGCTTATGTGCTATCTGCTCAGACTTGAATCAAAGGAGGAGCTTCTGCTTGACAGACATAAAGGGGCAGCGGTTGAGACTTTGGCTGTGGCAGAGCTTTTGAAGCAGCGATATAATGAGGCAAGGAAAGCCAATCTGACTTTTTTCAGAGATAAGAAGGGCTTCGAGGTGGATACTATAGCTGATTGGAAACGGACCTTTGCTATTGAGATAAAGAGCAATAGTGATACGGAAATCAAGTTATCAGCAAATACACGTAAGTACGTCGCAGCAAGAGGCGGGGAAACTAAGGGGATGGTCTTTTATCTGGGAGATATTACATGTGATATAAATAATATAAAATATGTCTCATGGAAAGATTGGTCGGATATAGCTTAGGTGTCATTCAAGCTTTTATAGCCATTAAGCTTCGTATGGTCGATATTTCCTTCGGCGATTTTTTCTCTGACCCATAGCTGCAGGGCGTCTGCTGTCAGGGAAATCTTTTCGAGCTTGTCCTGAATCAGAGCAAAATCCTTGTATTCGTCTTCCTGTATTGCTCCGTCAGAGGTTATTTCTATCAGACGGTCTTTTTCTTTTTCAACGGAATTTAATGATGCAAGCATTTCAAGGACGATCTGTGCGAGATCCTTTGTTTTGATTTCAGGTACGTATTCTGGCCGATAGTGATACTTGCAGCATTGCTGGGTATAATATGGCTTGCTCTTCCTATACTCATCATAGTGGGCATACTTACGTCGGTGGTATCGCTTTGATTAAACTTTGGATTATACCCATTGAAAACTTTGGAGTTTACCGCGGACAGGGTCTGATGCCAATTAATAGGAAGGCTTGTGCAAGCCAGAGCATGTGGTATAATAACCCTATTGCGTGTGGAATATTATGCCTTTATTTAATTGATTATCTGGGGGAGACTTTATTATGGCAGATACTCTATTTGACGGAAAGACGCTTCTTATCACGGGGGGCACGGGATCCTTCGGGACGGCGGTGCTTAATCGGTTCCTTGATACGGGAATAAAGGAGATACGCATATTTTCGAGGGATGAGAAGAAGCAGGACGATATGCGGCACTTCTATAACAATCCGAAGATAAAGTATTATATAGGAAACGTGAGGGATTACGGCTCTATAGAGGAAGCGACCTATGGGGTTGATTATATCTTTGCCGCGGCTGCCTTGAAGCAGGTGCCGTCGTGTGAGTTCTTCCCAATGGAGGCTGTGCGTACCAATGTCATAGGGACGGACAACGTCCTGACAGCGGCTATACATAACGGCGTGAAGAAGGTCGTTTGCCTCTCTACCGATAAGGCTGCTTATCCGATAAACGCCATGGGGATCTCGAAGGCAATGATGGAGAAGGTCTTCGTGGCAAAGAGTCGTACTGTGGCTGAAGAAAAGACCTTGATCTGCGGAACGAGGTATGGGAATGTGCTTTGCTCTAGGGGGTCGGTTGTGCCGTTATTTATCGACCAGATAAGAGACGGTAGGCCGATAACCGTGACGGAGCCTAAGATGACGAGGTTCGTGATGTCGCTTGAGGAGGCGGTTGAGCTTGTGATATATGCCTTTAATAACGCCCATGCGGGAGACATCTTCGTGCAGAAGGCTCCGGCATGCACGATTGAGATACTGGCACAGGCGGTGAAGGAGCTTTTTCATTCGGAGCAGGAGATAAAGGTCATAGGCATAAGGCATGGGGAGAAGATGGCGGAGACGCTCCTTACCTCGGAGGAGAGGATCAAGGCGGTTGATGAAGGGAATTTCTTCCGCGTGCCGGCGGATAACAGGGATCTGAACTATGATAAATATTTCACGCAAGGCTCGGTACGTGACGATTCGGTTACGACATTTAACTCGGACAATACGGAGCAGCTTGATGTGGAGGGGGTAAAAGAGAAGCTTTTGAAGCTGTCATATATACATGAGAGATTACGTGAGTTTGAATTGGAGTGAGAAGTGAATTTTGGGTTTGTTATGTAAATATTTTATGTAAATCTGATATTATGTTAACTTATGGTGTTAGATTATGAAATTCTCTGCTGATAGATAATGAAGATATTAGTCACGGGAGCGCATGGCTTCATCGGGAAAAATCTTATAAAAAGGCTTCAGAATAAGGGCTATGATGAAATCCTCGAATATGTGCGGGAGAGCACTGACGAGGATTTGAAGCGGTTTTGCGAGGAAGCGGGTTTCGTGTTCCATCTTGCGGGAGTGAACAGGCCGGCTGATGATAAGGAATTCTGGGATGTGAACGCCGGTCTTACGCAGAAGCTTATGACTTATCTTGAGGAAGCGGACAATAGATGTCCTGTCATATTCAATTCATCCGTGAGAGTTGAGGATATGGCGGCGGGGAAGCTTTACGGTGAGTCGAAGCTTGCCGGAGAAGAGGCAGTCTACTCGCATGGACAGAAGAGCGGGGCTCCTGTCATTATTTATCGTCTTACGAATGTCTTCGGCAAGTGGTCGAGGCCTAATTACAACTCTGCGGTGGCAACCTTCTGCCACAATATCGCACGAGGGCTTCCTATTACCGTGAATGATTCCGGGCATATGATGCATCTTGCTTATATAGATGATGTCGTGGCGGAGCTTATCGAGGATATGGAGGCATTATCTGCCGGGAGAAGAGTTGAGGGCGCAGGGGAGAGACATACGACTTTAAGATGCCCGATATATCATGCGAAACTTGGTTATGTTGCGGAGACCATCGAAAGCTTCCCAAGGATGAGGGAGAGCCTTGAAGTGCCGCAGATGGCGGATGAGTTTATATCGAAGCTTTATTCTACTTATCTTAGCTTTCTTCCCGAAGATGGGTTTTCTTACAAATTAAAGATGAATAAGGATGGGCGGGGTTCTTTCACTGAATTTATAAAGACATCGGATCGAGGGCAGGTTTCGGTTAACATAACGCATCCGGGAATAGTGAAGGGACAGCACTGGCATGACAGCAAGAATGAGAAATTTCTTGTCGTGAAGGGTAGGGCTTTGATACGCTTCCGTAAGATAGGGAATGATAAGATCATTGATTATCATGTGTCTGATGAGGAGCTGGAGGTCGTAGATATACCTACGGGATATGCGCATTGCATAATAAATGAGGGCGACACGGAGCTTGTGACGCTTATGTGGGCGTCGGAGATATTCAATCCGGATAAGCCTGATACGTATAGAGAGGAAGTGTAGTTTTTTGATAATCGGGCTATGGACAGATTCACATATTAGGAGGCAACATGAGTAAGTTGAAATTGATGACGATATTAGGTACGAGGCCTGAGATAATAAGGCTTTCGGAGGTTATAAAGTGCGCTGACAGGTACTTTGACCATATTCTCGTGCATACTGGACAGAATTATGACTATACGCTGAATCAGGTTTTTTTCGAGAATCTGGGGCTTCGGGAGCCTGACCACTACCTTGAGAGCGTGGGAGCGGATCTTGGCGAGACTATGGGAAATATTATTGCGAAGTCATATTCGCTTATGGTTGACATAAAGCCTGATGCTGTTCTTATTCTTGGCGATACGAATTCTGCGCTTTCGGCGATATCGGCAAAGAGGCTTAAGATTCCGATTTTCCATATGGAGGCGGGAAACCGCTGCTGGGATTGGAATGTCTCGGAGATGATTAACCGCAAGATAGTCGATCATATATCAGATATCAATCTTCCGTATACCGAGCATTCGAGGCGTTATCTGCTTTCGGAGGGCATAGACGGCAAGACTATCTTCGTCACCGGCTCGCCTATGAAGGAAGTCCTTATCCGCAACAGGGAGCAGATTGAGAAGTCGGGGGTGCTGGAAGAGCTTTCGCTTGAACCAAAGAAGTACATCCTTGTGTCCGCCCACAGGGAGGAGAATATCGACATAGAGGATAACTTCATGGAGCTTATGAATTCTATAAACCATATTGCGGAAAAATATGATATGCCTGTAATCTATTCCACGCATCCGAGGTCGCAGAAGTTCATAGACGCAAGAGGTTTCAAGTTTGACAAGAGAGTTCGTAATCTGAAGCCTTTCGGATATTTTGATTATAATAAGCTTCAGGAAAACGCTTTCTGCGTGCTTTCTGACTCGGGCACACTATCTGAGGAGTCCGCTATGATGGACTTCCCCGCCGTGCTTATCCGTACATCGACCGAGAGGCCGGAGGTGCTTGACAAGGGTTCCGTCATAATCGGGGGAATAAAGTCCGAGGATGTGGATCAGGCAGTAGAATTGGCGACATCAATGTATGAAGCGCATGAGCCATATGTCGAGGCAGAAGACTACGCTGATGAGAACGTGTCTGTCAAAGTCATAAAGATTATCCAGAGCTACACAAAGATAGTCAATGAAACCGTTTGGCTGAAAAGATGAAGATATTAGTTCTTGATATAGCCGCATCTAAGACCGGGGCGCTTTCGGTATTAAGGGATTTCTATGGATACGTGAGGGAGAATGCGGATCCTTCGGTTCATTGGACTTTTGTCATCGGCGTGCCGGGGCTTATAGAGCCTGTGCCGGAGAGAAATATAGACGTTATTCTCCGGGATGATGTGAAGGCATCATGGAAAGAGAGGCTGCGGTTTGAGCTTTTCACAGGCGGCAAGTGGATAAATAAGATATCGCCCGATATAGTTTTTAGCCTTGAGAATATGCTCCCCAGAGGGATAGCGGACGATATACAACAAGTGTTATATATTCACCAGCCCGTGGGATTCCAGCATGAAAAGAAATTTTCCATAATAAAACCAAATGAAAGGGAGCAGGGGATATATCAGAGATTTTATCATCCTCTTATTGTAGCGTCAGCTAAGAGGGCTGACAGGATGATAGTGCAGACCGAATGGATGCGGGAGGCTCTGATTAAGGATGTCGGGGTAAAGAGGGAGTGGGTATTCAAGGTGCCGCCTGACATACCGGATTTATCAAGGTTCGTAAATTCCGGTGAATTTAATCGTAACCGCTTTTTCTTTCCTGCAAGCAATCTTCCATATAAGAATCATGCGGTCATTGAGGAGGCAAGGGAGATACTTGCGGGCATGGGCTATGTACCTGAGGTTCTGTATACCAAGGAGAAGGTTTTCCCGAGGGAGGAGATATTTGCCGAGTATAACAGGAGCACGCTGCTCTTTCCGTCATATCTTGAAACCTACGGCATGCCGTTAGGTGAAGCCCAACAGTTTGGCAACCCGATAATCGCTGCGGATACTGACTTTGCAAGGGAAGTCCTTGCTGACTATGATAATGCGTATTATTTTGATGCGTTCGATGCCGATATGCTTGCAGGTCTCATGAAGAAAGTAATGGACGGCGAGATAATACCCGAAGCTTCTGCAAGGCATGAGGGCGGAACGAGTGCGTATTCGAAGTTGATTGACATAATATACAAGGGTTGATTTCTTTATGCCTATATCTTGTAGGTGCTGTTATTATTCATGGTGGATTAACGGGATATGTTGTGGTAAAATTAATTTTTACGTATATTATTTTAGAAGTTAAAGATGTCTGCGATTTTTTGATTTGCTATGGGCGCATTATAGGATAGAAAAGATGATAATTTCAAGAAGTCCGCTTAGGATATCGCTTGGAGGCGGCGGCACGGACCTGCCGTCATATTACGAGAAGAAAGGTGGTTTCCTTATATCGGCGGCGATTGACAAGTATGTTTACATAATATTGCATAAGAACTTTGACGGGAAAATCAGGTTAAAATATTCTGATTACGAGGAGACGGGAAGAGTAAAAGATATCAGGCATGCTATATTCCGTGCTACTATGGAGAAGCTTGCCATCCCTGATGACTGCTCCCTGGAGATATGCTCTATGGCTGATATCCCGGCAGGCACCGGGCTTGGATCATCGAGTACATTTACGACTGCGCTCCTTAAGGCGCTGCATCAGTACAAAGGGGATATAGTGAGCACAAGGAGTATCGCTGAGGAGGCTTGTGACATAGAGATGAATATGCTCCGTGAGCCGATAGGCAAGCAGGACCAGTATATTTCAGCTTATGGCGGCGTAACTTGCATGGAGTTTGACAGGGACGGAAGGGTTCATGTTTATCCGCTGGAACTTGGCAATGATACGCTCTATAATCTGGAGGATAATCTTATGCTTTATTTCACCGGATTTTCCAGATCCGCCTCTTCCATACTTAAAGAACAGGATGATGCCAGTAAAAAGGATGACTCAGATATGATACGAAACCTTGATTTTGTCAAGGAGCTTGGGCTAAGGTCTAAGGAAGCCTTTGAGAAGGGGGATTTACGGGAATTTGCCGATATCATGAATACCCATTGGGAATACAAGAAGAAAAGATCCGGCTCCATGAGTAATCCCCGGATAGATGAATGGTATGACCATGCCATGAGGAATGGCGCTTTGGGAGGCAAGATGATAGGTGCAGGCGGTGGCGGCTTTCTCATGTTTTACACGGAAAATAAAAGCAGGCTGCGTGCTGCCATGAAGACCACAGGGATGGATGAGGTGAGGTTCAGATTTGAAATGAATGGAGCGGAGATCATAAGAGGGCAATGACAGAAGACAGACCTAAGATTTCCATCATATCCATAATCTATGATGTGGCGGCTTTCTTGCCTAAGGCGATAGAGAGCATGATAAAGCAGACCTATGATAACCTTGAGATTATCCTTGTAATAGGCGTGAAGGATGGGCAGGACAAGGGAGATCTTGCTATATGCGAGAGGTACGCAAAGGAGGATTCAAGGATAAAGCTGGTAGTTACGCCTGCTAAGGGTACCGGCGATGCGAGGAATAAAGGACTTGACGCTGTTACAGGTGATTATATTGGTTTCGTGGACGGAGACGACTGGGCTGAGCCGGAGATGTTCGAGAGGCTTTATGTAAACCTGATTCGACATGAAGCGAAGATTTCCGTCTGCGGGAAGTATAGTGAATACGGAAACCGTTCCGAGGCGGATCGACAGGCTGATATTCGTATAATGACGCCGTCAGATGCCTTTGAGATGATATTTAGGGGAAACGGCTTCTTCTTTCATTGCTGGGATAAGCTTTTTGATGCGGGAATTTTTGAGGGACTCAGATTTCCTGATGACAGGTATCTTGAAGACAGGTATGTGATTGATAAGGCAATCGCCAGGGCAGACAGGATAGTGTATGATACGGTTCCGCTGTACCATTACAGAGTCAGGGGAGACAGCTTGTCGAGAGTCAGGGACATGGCTGAATATAATACGGACGCTGACACCGAGTTCTGTGATTTCGCCTGCGGCATTGCGCCTGAGCTTAGGAATATAGCCGATGCTTTCCTGCTTTATGATCATATCACCTGCATACAGAATTATCTGCTTTATTTTAAGGACAAAGCAGAGGATTCAGAAAGGATGCAAAAAAGATATGGGGAGCATCTTGCATTTATCAAGGAAAAGGGGAAGAATATCAGAAGCAATCCGGAGATAGGAAGGAGTCTTCGGCTGAAAAGACTGCTTGCCTTGTATTCGCCGTGGCTGCTTGCGGCTGTTACCAAGAAACATGTGAGGCAGCTTGCGGAAGATAGGAAATTTCAGTGAGGCAGATAGTTACGGAGGCGTGAGGATATGCATTTTTTGGTTACAGGCGGAGCGGGGTTTATCGGATCTAATATGACGGACAGGCTTCTAAGCCTTGGACATAAGGTCACGGTATATGACGGCTTTATTACAGGACATAGGGAATATCTGGAAGAGGCTTTGAAAAATCCGAATTTTAATCTCGTGGAGGCTCGCCTTGAGGATGAGGATAGGCTGAATGAGGCTATGAAGGGAGTGGATTTCGTCTTTCATTTTGCTGCGAATGCGGATGTGAGGCGGGGACTTGAGCATCCCCTGAAGGATCTGGAGCAGAACACTATAAATACGGCAAGGGTTCTTGAGGCAATGAGGAAGAACGGCGTTAAAAGGATCGGCTTTTCTTCGACCGGCTCCGTGTATGGCGAAGCGGAGGTAATACCCACGCCTGAGGACGCTCCTTTTCCTGTGCAGACCTCGCTTTATGCGGCGTCAAAGCTTGCGGGCGAGGGTATGATAGAGTCATACTGTGAGGGGTATGATTTCCAGGGGTATATATTCCGTTTCGTGTCTATCCTTGGCGAGAGGTATCCGCATGGTCATGTGTATGATTTCTATAAGAAGCTTAAGGAAGACCCGACGAGCCTTTATGTGCTGGGCGACGGTCATCAGAAGAAGTCCTATCTCTATGTCGGCGACTGTCTGGACGCTATACTTACCGTGATAGAAAACTGCACTGATAAGGTGAATATTTATAATCTCGGTACGGATGAATACTGCGAGGTGAATGATTCGATAAGCTGGATAACGGAGAGGATGGGGGTCAGTCCCACGCTTTCGTATTCGGGCGGGAATAAGGGCTGGATAGGCGATAATCCCTTCATATATCTTGATACGAAGAAGGTCAGGGATCTTGGATGGAAGCCGAAATATACTATCCGGGAAGCAGTAGTTAAGACGGTGGAATACATAATGGAGAATGAGTGGATATTAGATTGACATAAAATTATCGCTTTATAACGGGGGATAAGTTTACATAAAAGTGCAATCTGGTTGCGAAAGCATGACAGAATTTAATAATAATTTACATTATATTTACATAAAATTAGATAAAATAGATGATAATAGAGTTTACATAAATTGAAATGTAAAATCAATAGGGGAGATGATGATATGAATACCAGCGAATATATAGCGAATTATCTTAGGGAAACCGAGGAAATTGCGAGAACGCTCCCGAAGGATGAGATAGAAAAGGCTGTGGAGATCCTGTGTAAGGTGAAATCAGAGCAAGGCAGACTCTTTATACTTGGAGTCGGCGGTTCGGCGGCGAATGCTTCACACGCCGTTAATGATTTCCGCAAGATCGGCGGGATAGAGACTTATGCGCCGACCGATAACGTATCGGAGCTTACGGCGAGAACTAATGACGAGGGATGGGACACGACATTTACGGAGTGGCTTAAGATTTCGCATATAAATAATAAGGATGTCGTGATGGTGCTGTCAGTCGGCGGCGGAAATGATCACGCAAGCCCTAATATAGTGGCTGCATTAAAGCTTGCGAAGGAATGCGGAGCGTCTGTCATATCTATAGTTTCCCGTGACGGCGGATACTCGAAGCAGGTTAGCGATGCCTGCGTGCTGATTCCTGTGGTGGATGAGAGCAGGATAACCCCGCATGCGGAAGGGTATCAAGGGATAGTCTGGCATCTGCTTGTCAATGCTTTATAGGAAGGTGAGTATGGATTACAGGGATTTGAAGATAGATATCTATGCTGACGGGGCGGATATCGAGAAGATGAAGGCGGAGCATGATAAAGGCTTCGTGCGGGGCTTTACGACTAACCCGACGCTTATGAAGAAGGCGGGAGTCAAGGATTATAAGGTCTTTGCGAGGGAAGCTGCAGCGGAGATAAGAGATGTGCCGCTGTCGTTCGAGGTCTTTTCGGATGATTTTCCTACGATGGAGAAGGAAGCCAAAGTGCTTGCGGACTTCGGGGATAACGTTTATGTGAAGATACCTGTGACGAATACTAAAGGGGAGCATAGCACGGAGCTTATAAGGACACTATCGCATGATGGATTGAAGATAAACGTGACGGCGGTATTTACTACGGAGCAGGCGGAGGAAGTGCTGGGTGCGCTTGATCCTGCGGTGCCATCCATAGTGTCAATATTCGCAGGAAGAATAACTAATGCGGGTATAGATGCTGAGCCTATAATAAAGAAAGTATCTAAGCTCTGCCATGAGCATGGGAATTCTAAGGTTTTATGGGCATCCAGCAGGGAATTATTTAACGTTATACAGGCGGAGAGATCCGGGGCTGATATTATTACCCTGACGGATGACCTGATCCGGGTGCTTCCGACATTGGGAAAGGATTTATATGAGTATTCACTGGATACCGTGAAAATGTTCTATAATGACGGACAGGCGCTTGGATATAAGATATTATGAATGCATTAGGGTTATGTAAACTAAAGAGCGGGACTGAATTTAAGGCGAATAGAATGAGTTATGTAAATCAAATATGCGTTGATGGGACTTTTAAGCCATGATGCCCCGAATGGAAGATATTCAGGTAGTCGTGATGATGGGGGGCGTGGGGTCCCGGCTTGGGGAGATCGTTACGAATTGTCCGAAGCCGATGCTGCCGGTGGGGAGCGCGTTGCCTGGACTCCCTGATTCTTTGGGAGATAACCGAAATATAGATAGCCGTATAGAGACTGAAAGCGTGGACGGCATTCCCTTTTTTGAGTATGAGTTAAGACTTCTGTTCGTTGCCGGATTCCGCAAATTTTTGTTTTGCACAGGTTATCTGTCTGAGGAAATAGAGGGTTACTTTGGTGGTGGCGAGAAGTTTGGGGTTGACATAATGCACCAAAAGGATTCGCAGGATTCAGACGGTAACGCAGTTCTTCTAGGTACGGGGGGAGCCTTGAGGCATGCTTATCCAAAGCTTGAAGAGGATTTCCTGCTTGTGTATGCGGATTCCTTTATGGATATAGACTATCGCGAGGTCGTATACAGGTACTTTGAGGCTAAGGAGAGCGGTGCGCTGTCTCTGATGACGCTTCTGCATAACGGGGGACGGTTTGATACGAGCAATGTAATATATAGGGACGGTAGACTTGTACTCTATGATAAGAATAACGTATCGCCGGATATGGACTATATTGACTATGGCGTGAATATGTTTTCACGTTCGCTGCTTGATGATTATGCAGATGGTGAGAAGTTTGATCTGGCTGTTATTCAGCATGAATTGTCTTTGAAAGGCCAGCTTGCGGGGCTTGTGGTCACGAGACGTTTCTATGAGATTGGCAGACCTGAGCCGTATCGGGAATTTATTGATTATACAAGGGACAGGTTTGAGACTCCGAGGAAAGCGGCTTTTCTTGACAGGGACGGCGTATTAAATGAGATAGTATATAATGAGGATACGGAGCTTCTTGATTCTCCGATGAGGCCGGATGAGCTAAGGCTTATTGACGGAGCGGCGGAGGCAGTCACAAGGCTCAAAGGGGCAGGATATTATGTATTTATTGTCACGAATCAGCCGGCTGCCGCTAAGGGAAAGACGAGCCTTGGACAGATATTTGATATAAATAAGAAGCTTAAGGAGCTTATTCCTGAGATCGATGAGGTATTCGTATGCCTGCATCATCCGAAGGGAAGCGAGCATAGCAGGGAGAGAAATCTTATCGGAGAATGTCGGTGCAGGAAGCCTAAGACCGGCTTAATAGATGAAGCACGGGCTAAGTATGCCATAGATATTGAACGCTCTTTCATGGCTGGCGACAGTTATACTGACGTCCAGTGTGGCAAGGCAGCAGGGGTTCAGACAGTATTTATCGGAGATTATAAGTGCGATGTTTGCGCAAGGCTTAAGTACAATAAACCGGAAATAGTGGCAGGAAGTCTGGCGGAGGCTGTAAATATTCTCATAGAACAATAACGTTAACATAATATCATGTAGTATATTGAACAATATAGTTTACATAAAATGAACAAAAAGTTATTAAAAGATTATATTTGCATAATTTATCCGATATTTACATTGATCTATTTTCTGTATGTGTTTATCAGTTCGATCAGGACAGGGATAACCATGACTTTTTTCCTGCTCCTTGGCATAGCTGCGATATGCGCGCTTGGATTTCTTACAGTCAGGACTACGGAAGATAAGATTTTCGGGCTATATGTTCTGTATAACCTTTTGTCGGGGATATGGTGCGCAGCCTTCGGGATCCCTGTGGGAGTCTATATCGGGGAGGTATCGACAACGCTTCTCCCAATGATGCTTTACTATGCCGGAAGGGGCTTTGATGAGGAATATGCGGCGAAGTATTATCACGGTTTTATACTCGCTGCGCTGCTGATGGGTGGAATAGGAGCGGTGTTCTATATATGGGCACCCCAGTTCTATATTGATTTTTCCTATGTGAATGAGTTCATATCCAAGGCGGACGCTCCGACGATGCGTGTCCGCATGAATTCAATCATAGGCTCGGGACCTATGGGGTGCTTCGTGGCATATTCAATGTGCGCTTCGGCATATTTCCTGAGAAAAGATAACAAGAGAGACAGGATTTTTGGATTGGTTTACATAATTTTATCGATTCTCTTTTCCTTCATGGCGAATCAGAGATCGGCGATGTTCTGCATAATTCTGATGCTGGTTTTCTTTAATCTGGTTGATTTCATAGTGGATAAGAAAAAACCGATGAAGTATCTGTGGGCAGAGATTACGGCTATCTTAGCGCTGCTGCTTGGCATCCTTATATTTGCACGTGGAGTTTTCGAGAAGTTCTGGATACGGCTTGCATCGATACCGGATGGCTTCGGAGAGAGGTCTGAGTCATGGGTTGCTACCGTGAACAATATGAACAATTTTTGGATAGGTGATGGTCTGGGTAGCCGGGGGCATAGGGCGGCAGAATATCAAAGGTACATCGTTGCGGACGGCGGATTAGTGAAGCTATATGCCGAAATGGGTCTAATCGGAACAGCGATGATCATATTTGTTATCGCACTAGTTTACATAAAGGCTTTTAAAAGGAGTAAGAACAACAGTATAGATAATACAGGAGCTTCTACGGTTAAAGGATTGTCTGCTGAAGGTAATAAATCTGTAAGCAATGTGAGTCTTGTCGTACCTGAGCTTGCGATAGTCACTTCTGCAATCCTCATGTCCATAGGCTCTAATGTGCTTGAAATGGAGCTTTGCGCCCCGATAGCGTACTTTGCGCTGGGCAGGGCGGTGAGATTATTGAATAGTGACAGGCCTGGTGAGGAGTATGTTGGCTCCTATGAGGATAATGCAGATGTGGAATTAGATGATTCTGATATTGAAGCAATTCCGGTGGCTTCCGGACTAGATAATATAACCACTGCGAAAGAACCTGATCCGTTACGTGATGGTATCAGTTCTGCTAATAGCAACGATTCTATTAATTTGCAGATAGGATCAAAAATATCGCTGACAGGTAACGAAACATGAGGCCGCTTGCATTGTATCTTCCGCAATTCCACAGCTTCAAGGAAAATGACGGGTGGTGGGGCAAGGGATACACCGAATGGACAGCTGTGCGCGGGGCAAAGCCTTTATTTGACGGGCATTTGCAGCCCAGAGTGCCCTATGACGGTGAATATTACGATCTCTCCGATGAGACAGGAGAGAGGCTTAAGATACAGGCAGAGCAGGCAAAGAAATACGGGATTTGCGGCTTTGTCTTCTATCAGTATTATTTCACGGGACATAAGCTTATGGAACGCCCTATGGAGATATTGCTTGCTCATCCTGAAGTTGACATAAAATATTGCGTCTGCTGGGCGAATGAGACCTGGCGGCGCGCATGGTATGATTATAACGAAGAGATCCTTTTAGAGCAGACCTATGGCGGTGAGACGGAATGGAAGGAGCATTTTGATTATCTGCTTAAGTTCTTTAAGGATGAAAGGTATATCAAGATTGGTGATAAGCCGATGCTCTGTGTGTACAGACCATTTGAGATTGCGGAGCTTAGGTCTATGCGTGACTGCTTTGACAGGTGGGCGAGGGAAGCAGGATATGGCGGGATATATCTTGTCGGCGGAAAGAGCGGTCCGGGCGAGGATACCAGGAATATATGTGACGCGCATTATTACTTTGAGCCGGGATATTCGCTGAAGCATGGACTTACAGGGTATCAGACGTTTGAGTACAATATGAGTACGGTATTTAACCGCATGGGTAATGTCATTCGCCGCACCATAGCAGGAGGTTATCATACGGATAATACCGAAAGCCTGAAAAAAGGACATGGCTCGCCTGATACTATACGGAATAGCGGTTCAGGTAATATTGCAGGAACTGAATCTGCGCAGGAGCCATCGTATATCAATCAAAGCATTATGAGTGACAGATTAGAGCATAGAGTGCCTATAGATTGGGTATATGACGCTATATTAAGGCATGAATATAAAGATAATGAATACCCCGGCATCATAGCAAGATGGGACAACACGCCTAGGCGGGGGAGTAAGGGATTGGTATACACAGGGGCATCAGCGGAGAAATTCAAAGAAGTATTATGTAAACTCAAACAAAAAATCCCTGAAGAAAGCTTCGTATTCATCAATGCATGGAATGAATGGGGCGAAGGCGCCATGCTCGAACCCGACAAAGAAGAAGGCTACGCCTATCTTGAAGCCGTAAGAGAAGTTTGCTCTGATAATGTATGATTTCCGCCCGTTTTTTCTAGTCCTTGAAACAGTAAAGGAGTTCATGTTATATTTATTCCATGGCAGACGATGGCTTTAGTAAAGACAAATATCCCAATCTATACGGCAAGAGGATTCTTTTCGTTTGTCGTGAGACTTACTCTAAGCCGCTTTGGTTCCTTGCGAGGGATCTGAAGGCTGCGAACGAGGTCGCTGCTTTCTATATCATGTCCTCGGAATGTACCTACAATAAGTGCTATTACAACGAGCATACTATCTTCGAGTGGCGTGAGAAGCTGCCTGATGTGAAGCTCTACGACGTGGCGGATATTTGTGATGAGTTCGTAGAGGGTATAAGCAGGGGCGGAGATCCGTCTGATGCGGAGTACCTTGACATGCTGGAAAGGGAATACACGCATTTCAAGCCTCTGGGCTTGCAGCTGATGGCGAGCCAGGAGAATACGAAGCATTATCATTACAGGAAGTACTGGCCTGTGACGACTGATGCGGAGAATAAATACTGGCTGGAGCTTAACTATAAGAATATAATCCGCATATTGGATGAATATAAGCCCGACCTTATTTTAGACACTGATAACGCCGAGCTTCAGCGGACTGTGCTGATTGAGGTCGCCTATAAGCGGGGTATACCTTATGAGACAATAGAGTACAGTAAATATGGTTTCTACAAGTATCCGAGCTTTCAGAATTCTTATTCTATAGATCCTTATTTCAGGGACTTATATGAGCAGGCGATGGCGCTATCGCCTGAGGAGCTTTCCGAGGAGTATGCTTATATCCATGATTTCCGTGAGAAATCCTCTATAATGAATAAGGAATTTGACGGCTCCGTTACGAGCCAGTATGAGCGGACTCCGCTTATCAAGTCGATGAAGATAATGCTTGGCAAATGGAATTATTTCTGGGATCAGGATCACACGGCGGGGAATGGCAAAAGAAAGAAGCAGTCAGCCATGCTCTATGCGATGACGAAGCCTTATCTCAAGTATTATCTTGACGTGGAGCGTATCAAGCGCAAGCTTCTCGTCCCGAATAAATACTTCGAGAACCCTGTCGAGGGCGAGAAATATGTATACATGCCCTTGCATCTGATTCCGGAGTCCTCGGTTTTCGTAAAGGCATCTTTTTATGTCGATGAATTAAACCTTATGGAGCAGGTGTCGAAGTCTCTTCCCGTAGGCTGGAAGCTGTATGTGAAGGAGCATCAGGCGATGCTTGGCGAGCGTGATCTTTCATTCTACAAGAGGGCGGCGGAGCTTGCCAATGTAAGGGTGGTGCAGTTAAACTATTATAAGGACCCGAAGCCGTGGATCACAAAGTCGCAGGGGGTGGTCACTATCACGGGCACTGCCGCTTACGAGGCGGCGCTCATGGGAAAGAAGAGCATAGTCTTCGGGGACGTGCCGTTTTCACTTATTGACGGCATCACGAGAATAAGATCCTTCGAGGATCTGCCGGATGCGATAAGGGCGTTCGGAGAGATTGACAACATTCATTCGGCGGCGTCTTATATTCACGCCGTGAAGCAGGCGGGGAATGAGGTCAAGATTTTCTACCTCATGGACGAGGCGGAGGAGATTTTCGCCGGAAGGCATGAGGAATCAGAGGAATTTGATAAGGAACTAGAGGTTTTGCTTGATTTTTACGAGAAAGGAATGGAGAATTACAACAAATGGAAAGCACGATCATAGACCGATTGCGGGCGGGAAAATTCGTACTTATTGCGGAAATCGGGGTTAATTACTACGACATAGCGGATAAAAAGGGCATCTCTCCTATGGATGCTGCGAAGCTCATGATAGGTGAAGCGAAGGATGCCGGGATTCATGCGGTGAAGTTCCAGACTTACAAGGCGGGAACGCTTGCGGCGAAGGAGTCTCCTTCATATTGGGACAGGACGGAGGAGCCTACGGCTTCGCAGTATGAGCTTTTCAAGAAGTTTGATTCCTTCGGGGAGCCGGAGTACAGGGAATTAAAGGAATATGCCGATTCTTTGGGCATTGAGTTCCTTTCTACGGCGTTTGATTTCGAGAGCGCTGATTATCTTTATGATCTCATGAATGTATACAAGATTTCGTCGTCTGACCTCTCGAACATACCCTTTATCGAGTATCAGGCGAAGAAGGGCAAGCCTATGCTGCTTTCAATCGGGGCTTCCGACCTGCCGGAGATAGAGCGGGCGGTGGACACGATAAGGTCAGTGAATGAAAGCGAGCTTGCGCTTCTGCATTGCGTATTGGAGTATCCTACGCCCTTGGAGCATGCGAATCTTCGTAAAATACAGACCTTGAAGCAGCAGTTTCCCGACTGCTACATAGGCTATTCGGATCATACGAAGCCTACGGAGGAGTGTGATGTCGCGAAGGTCGCCTATAATATGGGCGCACAGCTTATAGAGAAGCATTTCACGCTTGATAAGACGCTCACGGGGAATGACCACTATCATGCTATGGACCCATCGGATGCGAAGGCGATACTTGCGGCTATAGAGCGTATGGAGATGCTCTGTGGCAACGGGGAGCTGGTTGCGCTTGAGAGCGAAGCGTCAGCCCGTGAGAACGCCCGCCGGTCGATAGTCGCGGCATGTAATATAGACGAGGGCGATCTGATAACAAGGAACATGCTCACCTTCAAAAGACCCGGTACAGGGATATCGCCGAGTGAGATAGGGCGTGTCGTTGGTCGTACCGCAGCCTGCGATATATCGGAAGATACGATATTGCAGGAGGATATGCTGAAGGCAGCAGCGAAGCCGGAACCAGGGGAGCAGGAGATGGCGAATGAGTGATATGGCATCTGAAACGGATGCTAACGAGCGTGCCAGGGAGCCGGAAGCTTCCGCAGGATTTGCTACTCATAGCGGAAACCATGATAATGCGTCAAAAGCGGCAAAATCCGGCATCTGGTATGTAATATCCAATGTAATGATAAGGGCGGTGGGGATAATCACCGCCCCTATATATACCCGTCTGCTTACGACCTCGGAGACGGGTTATGCAAACAATTTCAATAACTACGTCTCGATTTTTTATGTGATTATGGGGCTCTGCCTGATATACAGCGTGGGCAGGGCGAAGCTTGACTTTTCGGGGGAGAGTGATTCTGACGGAAACTCAGCTGATGGCAGAACATCGGGAGATAAAGGGGCGACGGATGGTGGCATGTCGTTGAAAGAGCCTGCGTTTTCCGCAAAAAGGCGTTTTGGAAGATCGGGTAACGAGTTCGATGCATATATGTCAGCCATACAAGGACTGTCGAGCATCTTCGGGGCGATAGTTCTTATCCTTATAGTGCTTTTTTCTCCCGGTGGCGGGATGTTGGGATTTGAGAAACCTGTTGTCATCATACTATTTGCATATCTTATTTTGTTTCCTTCCATAGACTACATGCAGTATAAGCTCCGTTTTGAGTACAGGTATAAGGAAAACATCGCAATATCCGTATTTATAACAGTCGCTACCGTAGTGCTTTCGATTGCACTTATTCTCCTAATGCCGAATGACAAGGGCTTTGCGAAGATACTTGGAACCGTAATCCCCTCTGCAATGGTAGCGTTAATCTGCTATGTTGTCTTGCTTATGCGTGGAGCCATATTAGTTGACATAAAATATTGGAAATATGCTTTAATGATAGGTCTGCCGATGATACCTCACGGGCTTGCCATGATCCTGCTCGCCCGCATAGATGTATCCATGATACAGAAGATGTGCGATTATTCAGCGGTAGGGCTTTATACTTCGGGATATACGATAGGCTCCCTTCTCATGTTCATAACGAATGCGGTCGGCAGCGCATGGGTGCCTTTATTCAATGAAAGACTCGACAGAGGCGACATAGAGGCGATAAGGCGGGACAATAAGGTACTTATGGAGGCGGGCTGTTTCATGACGCTTTGCTTCATAGCCGTAGCGCCGGAGGTCGTGAAGCTTCTGTATGCAAGACCTTACCATGAATCAATGTGGGTAGTGGCCCCCGTGGCTCTGGGCACGCTCTGCCAGTATTTCTACACGAACTACGTGAATACCGAGCTTTTCTATAAAAAGACAGCCCTTATAGCCGTTAATTCCTGCATAGCTGCGGCTGTGAACATCGGGCTTAACTATGTATTTATCCTGAGATACGGCTATATCGCCGCCGCATATACAACGCTTGCGGGATACTTCATACTTATGATATTACATTACATAACAACCGTCCACATATTAAAGAAGAGAATATATAACGATGGTAATTATTTCCTGATGCTGATACTCACAGTGGCAGCGGGCACCGCAATAGGAGCATTATACGGCGGCGCAGCCGTAAGATATACAGTATCGCTAGTTATTATTTCCTTCCTCGCATGGCTCTGGAGAAAAGACATCAAATCCTTCTTCCGGATGCTTAAGAGGAGACAAGCGTAGACCGGGCGCTACCCAACCATCATCATAACAAGCCGTCGAGTCCAGTCCTGCTTTTCTATGCGGTAATACAGGTTAGCGCCGTGCTTCTTTGCGTAGGCGCGGATGGACTTCACTCTGTATGACACAGGGAGCGAGTCATCACCTGTCGGAACGATAGACGTTACTATCAAAAAAAGGCAGTCATGGTATCGGGCATAAAGGCATCCGACAAGACCTATGACGGAAGCGTAACGGCCGATATTGACACGAGCGGAGCGTCATTTGACGGCATCATCGAATCCGACAACGGCAGGCTCTCCGTGACAGCCACGGGAACCTTCTCCGACGCCAATGCGGGGGACGGCAAGACCGTCACTCTTTCCGGCATCACGCTTCACGTAGAAGGCACGGCGGATTACGTGCTCGCAGAGCCTCCCGGAGAGCATGACTTACCCTCGGGTTCAGTGGCAAGCTTCATTGAAGTTTTGGGGATTTGTGGTAGTATATATTTGTGGTATTGTGCATAAAGATAATGCAAACAGGGCGCTGATACATTTATTCTGCGGAAAAGAGGCTTGCAAATGGATTTTAAGGTAGGCGTTGGAAAATCTGATTTCAGGGAAGTCAGGGAATCCGGGAATTATTATGTTGATAAGACTGAGCTTATATACGAGCTTGTACATGATACGGATAATAAAATTACACTTTTTACCAGACCACGCAGGTTTGGAAAAACACTCATGATCAGTATGATTGAGAATTTCTTTAGCATCCGGAAAAAAAGCGGGCACATATTTGAGGGACTTGCCATAACAGAGCATGAAGATTTCTGCAAGGATTGGATGAATCAGTATCCGGTGCTTTTTATTTCGTTCAAAGACGCAGAAGCTGATGAGTTTGAAGTAGCTTATGCGAAGCTTAAGAATGTTATAGCGGATGTATGCAAAGGGATTTCGGATATTGGTTTAGAGAAAAAGATAAATTCTTTTGATGTTGAGATATTTAACAGATTACAAGCTCAGACAGGGACAGATGCGGATGTTCAGAATGCATTAAAGACAATCATGCGCATGATGAACGCAGTCTATGGCAGGAAAGTCATCCTCCTGATCGACGAGTACGATGTACCCCTTGCAAGGGCGAGTGAAAAGGATACATCAAAAAATGGTTATTATTCCAAGATGCTCGACGTCATACGGGGACTTATGAGTACAGCACTAAAAGATAATGAATTCCTTCAATTTGCCGTGATCACAGGGTGCCTGCGCATTGCAAAGGAGAGTATATTTACAGGTACTAATAATTTTGCGTCATACTCGGTTACTGACAAGAATTTCTCTCAGTATTTTGGATTTACGAATGAGGAAGTTGACCGTATGCTTGTGGCTGCAGACCGGACAGCGAGAAAGGATACGATCCAAGAATGGTATGATGGCTATGTGTTTGGAAATTCATATGTATACTGCCCTTGGGATGTGATCAACTTTTTGTCGGAGCTTCGCAAATACCCGGATGCCAGGCCAAAGAATTACTGGAAGAATACAAGTCATAACGGTATCCTGCTCACATTCGTAAAGCGGACTGACTTTAAGGTAAAGGGTAAATTTGAAATACTCCTAAATAATGGAACGATCACGCAGACGATCACGGATGGACTGACCTATGATACACTGCATTCATCAGAGGATAACTTGTGGAGCGTCCTGCTTATGACAGGGTATATCACTAAGGCAGATGCCGGGGAAGAAGGAGAAGCCGTGAGCCTTAAAATCCCGAACAGGGAGATAGCGTCCATCTTTGAGGATACGGTTGTCAAGCTGTTCAAAGAAACGATAGATACCGATATGCAGAAAAGCATGATGGAGGCGTTTTGGAATAAGGACGCAAAGGAAGCGGGGCGTACTCTCTCAGAGCTTCTCTGGAAAACGATCAGCTATAATGACTATCATGAGGATTATTATCATGCCTTCCTTGCCGGAGCATTTGTAGGAATAGGCTATGAAGTGGAGTCCAATAAAGAAAAAGGTCTTGGCAGACCGGACATTCTGCTAAAGGACGAGGATAACCGCAGAGCCATTATCATAGAAGCTAAGAAGTCTGAAAAGGAAGCGGAAATGGACAAAGACTGTGACGAAGCAATCGACCAGATTATCTCGGGGAAATATGCAGAGGGGCTGTATGGTTATGAGCAGATACTTTGCTATGGAGTGGCGTTCTTCCAGAAGCAGGCGAAGGTGAAGCTGCTATCCGGTAAATAAACTTTCACTAAATTCTTAAAAGTCCCGCAGCACGTTCCCAGAGCGGCTTGAGGGACTTGTTTCTTCAAAAAGCTGTCAAAGACAGAAATATATCGCAATCTGCGGCAAGCGCATATTGCTGTTCTGAAAAGTTACTCTTATTCTTCTAAAAAAGCGATTGCCTCTTGAATTGGAGCGAAGTCAACCTCGCAGGCACCATCCCAGATTGTTACAGGGATGCTGTCTGTAAAAGAATAGAGCCGTACCATGTCGTTGTGCTCATAATCATAGACTATGATGTATTTATTGATCGGGTTTACGATCCAATATTCGCGAACTCCGGCGTTTCTGTATTTATATCCCTTGAGATACATATCCTTTCCTTTGGTAGTCGGAGAAAGTATTTCAATCACCAGATCCGGTGCTCCGAATATGCGGGTATTGCGGATCTTATTGCGGTCACATACTACAAAAATATCGGGTTGAACTACCGTCTTGTCGTCTTCGTCAAGCTGAACGTCGGTCGGAGCAGAGAAAACTGTGCAAGTTCCCTTTCTTCTGTTCACATGACTCTCTAAGGTAAATGCTATTTTGTTAGAGATTATCTGATGAGCAGGAACCGGGGCGCCCATATCGTAAAATACGCCATCAATAAGCTC
The DNA here is from genome assembly GCA_017455525.1 of Lachnospiraceae bacterium. GTDB lineage: Bacteria > Bacillota > Clostridia > Lachnospirales > Lachnospiraceae > NK4A144. Next base: position 591 of record JAFTAP010000057.1, on the reverse strand, counting down.
TGCTCTTTGCTCATCAGGCAGCGCAAGGTAATCCTTCAAAGTATGACCGTCATATCTGTCGTCTGTGTAAAGCTTTATGGCGGAATCATTTATGTAGTCCATATAGATTGGGCTTTCTTCTCTGACATAATATGCATCATCAAATTCTCCGTCTAATACGGCTGTGAGCGCACGCATTGTTTTTAGCCTTGGTGAAGCCGTCACGCCGCTGAAGACCTTCTGTATCGTGCTTACCGGAACCCCCGACATCTGTGAAATATATTCATAACTATAACCATATTTCTTTTTTTGCTTTCGCATTTCCTCGACAGTCATGGCACTATCACCTCCGAATAGTAAATCATCCGCTTTACGTCATATTCATTACCATAAATACTATCACGGATCTTTCCATTTCACAACCAAATTCTTTCCGAAATCTATCCATTTGCGTTCTTGGATTTTGATTATTTGATGCTAGGGTCAAAAGGTACAAATCCGATTGTGCTTGCACAAATAGGATTTGGAACTTGTGGTCTTCGCTCCGCTTCGGTCAGCGCAAAACCGACATCCACTGGATGTCGTGCGCCCCGCCCGAACATGGTAAAACAT
>JAFTAP010000056.1 GCA_017455525.1 Lachnospiraceae bacterium | reverse complement strand
TCAAACAACACGAGCAAGTAGCAATTTACGTAGTAAATTAGCGGATTGCGAGTGTTGTAGAATTGCGTTAGTTGCTGAAAGCAACGGAGCAATTCGTTGTATCAAAACAGTGATTCAGTACTTTTGGCGTTCGAATCATTTGATAAATTCAAATAAAAAAGTAGTTCGTCAGGAAAAAGGTTCTGTCCCAATCCACGATCTTTCTCTCGGATTCCTTTTCCGTATGGATATCAGATTCATCCAAAACCATTACCTTCTTGTCTTCCGGATCGTAAAGCGGCCACTCATGTGGCTTTCCATCAGGAGACATGTCTGCGCTAAGCGACGGATTGCCGGTCTTGGCAAATTGGATCCACATCTTGCGCATGGTCTTTGTGAATGTCTCGTCGAATGCCCTTGCCGTAAAGTCCGTCATTTCGGGATGATTGAATACTGCCGACAGCTCTATCGCATGTCCGCTCTTAAAAAATGGCAAATCGGACTCGGCTGTGAAGTAGTAGGTGTACGACTTGCCGCCGGCCCTGGTCTGTTCCTCCGAGAGCCGGATCTGCGGCGCATTAACCATGATTTGGCTGCAAAGACGAACGGAAGACTCATAGCTTTCGCCTTTGATATCACCGCAATAACTCTCCACAAGGCCCTTCTCCTTGTCTGAAAGCTGCTCGAGCTTCTCTGCCTTGCGCTGCATGGCCCACGCATTAAAGGCGTCCACTCCCATGGCTGCCAGGAAGGTGTTTATTTCATCCTTGTTGCATTCCTGGAGGAACTCTATGTCCCTAGCCGCGCCCTTCGCATAGGCTTCCCACGGATTCATTTTTACCGCATCCTCCACCGGGTTATGAAGCAGTCTGTCATTGGAATCACTCCTTTTGAAAGATATTCCGGCGCTCCCCAAACATGAAAATGTTTCCGTCCTGTACCGAGTCCCTGCCGAACGGCATGCGGCAGGGCTCATGTATCATTCTCTTTATGATGCTAATTTTTATAAGTATATCATATTCGCTGAAAAACAATAAACAAATCGTAATAAATTATCATTCAGTTTGATGTCAGCCCACCAGATGCAACAACCCTGATTCCAACTCCTACAATGCCACATCAACTGCCGGAGAGGCTCCTTCGGATAATGGTGCGGAGACGTCAGCATTTGTCACGGTTGCGAAGAACATGCCGGAAGGAACGGACAGGCTGCTGCCGGAGCTTATCTGTGACCCGCTAAGCCCCGGCATGGATCCTCCCTTTTCCTGTGCGTGCTTTATCATACCTTTCAGATAATCCATGTCTGCCTTCATCATGGCCTTGCTCTCGGCGGCACGGTGCTTCCTCTTAAGCTCCTCGAAATCCTCCTCGCTCATGTGGGGATCGACGATCTCCATGCTCTCAAGCTGCTCCATCTGCTTCTCAAGCTCTTCTAAAAGGTCCTCTCCGAATTCCGCTATCATAGAGTTCATCTTAGCCATCATATCATCCGATGCCCGCATCCCCTGCTCTTCAATCATCTCACTGAACTCATCAAGCATGTCCTGTCTTTCTTCAAAGACAGCGTCCTCCTGCTTTGCTACTTCTTCTTCTGAAAGCTCCGCCAGCTCCTGCTTCATATCCTTTGCGGACTCCTCAAGCTTATCAAGATTCTCATCGCGGGTCCTCGTATTTTTCACGAGCTCTTCAAGCTCTAAGTTATGCTTCTTCTTCCTTGCCGCCATCTCCATTCTCTTAGCATGAGTCAAGGCAAGCTGCAGTTCCTCGGCGTCTCCGTCATTATTAGCTATCTTGCGCTTGACCTCTGCGACCTTACGCTTAGCCGCTATGACCGCCTCCGCTGCCGAGACCGAGGTCTTCGCCCGCTGTATCTTAGTGGAGACTTCTTTATAATTGTAAACCGTTACCTTCTGTACCTGCTCCTTGTCCTTATCTTTATCATTGGTACCGAGGAGCTTGTCAAACTCACTTATCTGCTTATTGTATGCATCATATCTATTCTGCATAAGCTCTGCCTTGTAATCGTCATCATTCACTGGCATCGGACCGGATGCGGCCTTCTTCTCCGCCTTCCTTACCTGCTCCCTGTACTCTGCCTCCCGGTACTCTTTCTCCAAAGCGGAATTCCTGATATCCTTCAGCATATTCCGCATGCGCTTAGCTTCTTTGGTTATGTTCTCTTCGGTCGAAGAGTTAAAGCCCTGCATAGTGCTGAAAGGATTATTGTTCTTCTGTCTGTCTGAATACAGATTTCGATTAGCATAACTGCTAAATGAATATAAAGAAGCCGCCCCCGCCTTCATATACATACCTCCGTGTAGGTCATCAGTAATTTCCACACCGTACTTGGCAGGATTCACAAGAATCCTGTCCGTCGAAGACGGATTGTTACACATGCTTCCTTTGCATGTGTAGCAACCGCTATCTTGTGGAAATTACATACTCCATTGCCTCAGAATCCATTCTGAAGCCACTATCAGTTATCTTATATTTATATCGGAATAAAGAAATAAAAACTGAACCCCTTGATCACGAATGTGACAGTTTTCTGATAAAGCAATAAACAATAATAACTATCGCAGCCCCACAAGCATCAATAAGTACGTCAGCAGGCATCCCCGCCCTGCCATCGATGAAGGTCTGATGCCACTCATCCGTGCAGGCATAAAGTACGCATATAAGGAATGAAATAAGGACATTCTTCCTGTAAGACTTAATATAAAATCTGAAAGCAATGAAAAGCAAGATAAAGAGCAACGCATATTCCGACATGTGGGCAAGCTTCCTAACATACGGCTCGACACTGATAACCCAGCTTGATAATTTAACCTCAGACGCCCCGGTTATATGAGTGTATATCTCAATTATCTGTTCCGTGACGCTCATACTCTGGACAGTAGAATCATCAGCCGGCACGGATGAAAAATTATATATCATCCCCATCCATGCCGCTGCCGGTATGAATCCCAAGATGCCTTTTAGAGACTTCAATCCTTATCCTCTGTCTTAACCTCTATATGCACATCGTCAAGCTGTCTCTGCTCTACCGTAGCCGGCGCTCCCATCATAAGATCCTCGGCGTTCTTATTCATCGGGAAAGGAATTATCTCCCTTATGGACTCCTCGCCGGCTATAAGCATCACCATCCTGTCAACGCCGGGAGCTATGCCCGCATGAGGCGGCGCGCCATAGCAGAAAGCATTATACATAGCGGGAAACTTCGCTTTCACATCGTCCTCGCCAAGCCCTACAAGCTTAAATGCCTCGATCATTATTTCAGGATCATGGTTTCTGACCGCTCCCGATGAAAGCTCCACTCCGTTGCACACGAGGTCATACTGATAGGCGAGCACCTTAAGCGGATCCTCGCTCTTTAACGCTTCAATCCCGCCCTGCGGCATGGAGAAAGGATTATGACAGAATTCAAGCTCTCCCGACTCCTCGCCTGTCTCATACATAGGGAAATCAACTATCCAGCAGAACTCATAGGCTTCCTTGTCCATATGCCCCGGAACCGCTGCCCCAATGGTCTTAATAAGCGTGCCGCCGGTCTTAAGTGCCTGTCCCTTGCTTCCCGCTGAAATAAATACGACATCACCAGCCTTAAGCTCAAATTTACTTATAATATCCCCCTGTTTATCCGCAAGGAACTTCGCAACTCCTCCTGCAAGGCTTGCTCCGTCATCCCCGCATTTAACCCAGTAGCTCTTACCGCCTGACACTACCTCTGCATCGGCGCAGATCTTATCTATCACCTTCCTAGAGCCTTCAAAGCCGTGCACGACAACAGCCTTTATCACATCAGCACTGTCAAAGGGTTCAAATCCGCAGCCCTTCATTATTTCAGTAGAATCAGTAAGTGTAAGGTCGATACGCAGATCAGGCTTATCCGTACCGAAGGTATCAAGCGCATCAAGGTAAGCTATCCTCTTAAAAGGAGCTTCCGAGGCTTTCTTATATTTACCATATTTTGCAAATACCGGCGGAAGCACGTCCTCTATCACAGCGAATACGTCCTCCTGTGTCGCAAACGCCATCTCCATGTCAAGCTGATAGAACTCTCCGGGCGACCTGTCAGCCCTTGCGTCCTCATCCCTAAAGCATGGAGCTATCTGAAAATACCTGTCAAAACCCGAAGCCATAAGTATCTGCTTGAACTGCTGCGGAGCCTGAGGCAATGCGTAGAACTTACCCGCATGAAGCCTCGACGGCACAAGATAATCCCTCGCACCCTCCGGTGACGAGCAAGTAAGTATGGGGGTCGTGATCTCCATGAAATCATGCTCTTCCATAGACCGCCTAAGCTCTGATATTATCTTCGAGCGAAGAACCATCCTGGACTTGACATCCGGATTTCTGAGATCAAGATATCTGTATTTTAATCTTGCATTCTCGTCCGCCTCCTTGGATCTGTTTATCTCAAAAGGAAGCTCGTTATATCTGCACTTGCCGAGTACCTTTATATCAGTCGGCACGACCTCTATCTCGCCTGTAGGAAGCTCCGGGTTCTTGCTTGACCTCTCCCGCACTTTCCCTGTTATCTGAAGCGTGGACTCCGTATTTATTCCTGAGAGCTTCTCCATCATCTCCTCTGTCTCTATGACTATCTGAGTCACTCCGTAGAAATCCCTTAGCACGAGGAAGCCGAGGTTCTTGCTCACCTTCCTCATGTTCTCGTAATAACCCGAAAGCGTCACTGTCTTTCCTGCATCATCAAGCCTTAGTTCTCCGCATGTGTTAGTCCTTGACTGTACCATCTTTACTCTCCTTATTCGCTCTTATTTTTTCGGATAAAAGTATCCGCACCTTATCTATCCTGTTTTTCGTGCCCTCCACTATCTCAAAGGTTATGCCTCCGTCATCGACGAAAGACTCTCCCGCCTGCGGTATGGTATCTGAAATTCCTATAATATAACCGCCCACGGTATCATAATCATCCGAAGTCAGATCCGTACCTATCTCATCATTTAAGTCATCCAGCTTCACGGACGCCTCTACCATATACTCCCTCTCGGATATCTCCTCTATGAGCTCCTCTTCCTCCGCATCATACTCGTCCCTGATCTCGCCCACTATCTCCTCTATAAGATCCTCCATCGTCACTACGCCCTCGGAAGCACCGTATTCATTAAGGACTATCGCTATAGGAACCGACTCCTCCTGCATCTCGACCAAGAGCTCCGACGTCCGCTTGGTCTCATAGGTATAGTAAGCATCCCTCATTATATCCGTAGTCCTGAAATGCTCCCTGTCTTCATTCATGAAGAAATCCTTCATGTTTATGACGCCGATTATATTATCCCTGTCGTCCTTATATACGGGTATCCTGGTATACCTCTCATCGGCAAATATAGACCTGACCTCATCATAGGTCGCATCTATATCGACCTCCACGACATCGATACGTGGCGTCATTATATCCTTTGCCCTCGCGTCGCCGAAATCCACGACATTATTTATCATCTCCTTTTCTTCGCTCTCTATGACTCCGTCCTCGTGGCTCACATCTACTATCGTGCGAAGCTCTCCCTCCGTCATTATCGTCTGTGAGTCGTGCATGTCAATACCAAAGAGCCTTAATACTCCGCTGCATATGAGATTCACGAGCCATATCACGGGAGTAAGCAGGATCATCAGTGCATAGATTATATGCGAATAAAATAAAGCCAGACCCTCGGACTTCACCGCCGCGGCGTTCTTGGGCGTTATCTCTCCGAAGATCAGGATGATAAGCGTAAGGAGCAGCGTCATCATTCCCACATTGAAGCCTATCGACATCGCTATCATCGTAGCGAGAGCTGACGCCGCTATGTTCACGATATTATTACCCACGAGAATGGCAGACAGCATCTTAGGCTTCTCATCAGCCATCTTTAATAAAAGCCTTGCGGATTTATTTCCTTGATCCGCTCTCTCACGCATCCTTATCTTATTAAAAGTGGTAAGCGCAGTCTCAGCTGCAGAGAAGAATGCTGACAGGAATATAAGAACTACAAGCTCTGCCCATTTTATCATGCTACAGTATCTCCCTCGATATACGCCTTAATGATGCCGCAGCGCTCCGTATGTCGTTCTGCCCGAAGATGCCTGTAGCAGCTCCGATGCCCGATATACCTGTGCCTCTTATGAAATTTATGTCCGCATCAGCGAGACCGCCGTAAGCTATGACAGGGATATCTACAGCCGCACATACGGCTTCTAATTCTTCGATAGTTATACATTCGTCATACTCGTGCTCCTCATCATGCCCTGTGCTTACCGGACCGCACATAAGGAACCATGCTCCCTGATTCTCTGCTCTCCTCGCTTCATCGGGCTTTGATACAAGCACCCCTATGCTCCTGTCAGAGCCCAGCGCGGTACGTATCCTTCCGGGATCAAATTCCTCATACGCCACGACTATGCCGTCAGCATCCACGGAATCAGCTATATCGATATGCCTCATCATTATAAAGGGGATATCGTGCATGCCGCAAAGTATCTTAAGCCTCACGGCTTCCTTCATAAGTGCGTCATGCGACAGGGTAGGCTCATTCAATACCACCATCGTAGCCCCGCCGTCTATCGCCTCCTCGACGGCATCCCTCAGCGTCTTATCAACCCTCATGCTTGCAAGATCCGTCACAGCCACAAGCCCGAGGTCCCTCTTTAGTAAACCCATGATTCCTTAATTCCTGTAAAAATCCTTATACTCCGTATATCCCGACTTTTCCAGATTCTCCTTCTGGAACTTCTTATTCTTAGCCATCCTCGCGATAAGCACGGTCTCACCGTTATTCCTTCGCTCCTTAGCCTCGTTCATTATCAAGGCAAGTTTCTCTCCGTCCATGCCCTTCTCTATAAGGAAAGCCGTCTTTTTCGGGCTTTCCGGTACCTTGAAGCCCTTATCGAGAAGTATGGTTATGATACGCTCAAAGCCTATGGAGAAACCGCATGCAGGCACATCCTGTCCCGTGAAACGACCTATCATGCCGTCATATCTTCCACCCCCTGCGACAGAGCTGTTAAACTCCTCCATCTCTATCTCGAATATAGTTCCTGTATAATACCCCATTCCGCGCACAAGCGTCGGGTCAAAGGAAAGCTTGAAATCAGCGCTCCCTGCACCGGCGGCTGCCGCAAAGATCTCCGTAAGGTCGTCTATTACTCCCGCATCCACGGAACCCTGCAATTTATCCCCTATCCTCCTTACGCCTTCCGCGGTATCATCATAATCTTTGAAAAGCCCGATATATTTATCAACGGAATCCGCGCCATAGCCCGCTTCCTTAAGCTCACTCTCAACGCCGTCCATGCCTATCTTATCCATCTTATCGAGTATGATAAAGACCTCAGGAAGCTCCGCTTCACTGAAGCCCGCATAAGCTCCCATAGCCTTAAGGAGCCTCCTGTCATTTATCCTGACCTTAAACCCTCCGAAGCCAAGCCTTTTAAGAAGCGTCGTTGTGGCGTTCACAAGCTCTATCTCCGCAAGATTGGACGGATCGCCTATTATATCTATGTCGCATTGCTTGAACTGGCGGAAGCGTCCCTTCTGCGGCCTGTCCGCACGGAATACGTTCCCTATCTGCAACGCCTTGAAGGGCATAACAAGCGACTGACTATTATTAGAATAATATCTTGACAGAGGAAGCGTAAGGTCGTAGCGAAGCCCTGAGTCTGCAAGGTCGTTTTCCGCCTTAGCCCCCGCTATATCAAGCTTCTCTCCCCTCTTCATTATCTTAAATATAAGCTTCTCGTTCTCCCCTCCCTGATTCGAGCAGAGATTTTCAATATGCTCCACGACAGGCGTCTCGATATGCTCGAAGCCGAAGCTTCCATACACCTCCCTCACCGTCTGCTCAACATAGTCCCTTATCTCCATCTCGTAAGGGAGCATATCCTTCATCCCTGTCACGGGTTTCTTTATCAGTTTATCACTCATTATTTTCCCTTTCTTCTGTTCCTAAAAATCCCCACCGAGGAACGGATTCCACAGTTTCTCGTCCGCCATGCTCGTGATCCCACCGTGTCCGGGATAAACAGTGAGGTCATCGGGAAGCGTTGCAATCTTCTCCGCAAGTGTCTTCTTCATCTGAGGCACGCTGCCTGTAGGCAGATCCGTCCTTCCTATGGAACCCTCGAAAAGCGTGTCGCCTGAGATCAGGGCTTCCATAGTATCAATCAGATAACAGCAAGATCCCTCCGTGTGTCCCGGAGTATGGATGCATTTGAAATGTATGCCCGCCGCGTCGAACTCCTCTCCATCCTCTAAGAGCACGTCAGCCTCCACCGTGATGCTCCTTCCATAAGACATCAGTGAATGGTTAAGGTTCACATCCCTTAGAAGTCTCGCCTCATCAGCAGACGCATATACAGGAAGCTTATACTCTTCAAGCAGCCCCGCTACTCCCGCTATATGATCATAATGCCCGTGAGTTAAGATTATCGCCACAGGCAGAAGCTCGTTCTGCCGCATATAATCTATTATTCTCTCAGGACTGTCCGCCGGATCAGCGATCACGCATTCATTCGTGTCGTCATTTATTATGAAATAAACATTCGTCTGTACCGGTCCTAATACCATGCCTCTTATCATCCGCTTGCCCTCTCTATGTCTATGACACTTTCAATGCGCCTTAATTTATTTATCGTACCCTCAAGCTCCGCCGTGTTATGCACCTCGAAGCCCATCGTTACCGTCATTACATCCTGCTTTGAAGCCTTGGAATTTATGCTTCTTATGTCTATGCCGGACTCCGTGAATACCTTTGAAATATCAACCAAAAGCCCGCTCCTGTTATTCGCGTAAATATTTATCTCTGCAAGGTACATCTCATCAGGCGAGCCCTTCATAGACTTCTTATCCCACCCCGCCTCGATGAGCCGTCCCCTCTCAAGCTCGGAAAGGCTCATGATATTAACACAGTCGGTGCGGTGTATGGATATGCCTCGTCCCCTAGTCACGAAGCCTATGATCTCATCTCCCGGAAGCGGCGCGCAGCATTTCGAGAATCTTACAGAAAGGTCATGCACTCCGCGGACTACTATCCCGCCGCCCCTCTTACGCTTTATCGCCTTCCTCGTCTGCTCGTCAAGATCCTTAAGTACTTCGTCGTCGGACATCTGCTTTGCGTGATCCCTGTCGTAGAGCTCGCGCATCTTATTAACGACCTGCCCTTCCTTCAAGCCGCCGTGACCGATCGCGGCATAGACAGCGTCCCACTCCTTAAAGCCGTACCTTGACATCACCTCGTCCATGTACTCGGTCTTCATTATTTCGGATGCTTTTATTCCGTGCGACTTACAGTAAGCAGCGAAGGTCTCCTTACCCCTGACTATATTATCCTCTTTAAGCTCATGCTTGAACCACTGATTTATCTTATTCTTCGCCTGAGTGGACTTTACTATATTAAGCCAATCACGCGAAGGTCCCTTAGAGTTCTGCGAGGTTATTATCTCTATGCGGTCGCCGTTCTGCAGCTCGTAGTCTATATGCACGAGCTTGCCGTTGACCCTCGCGCCTATCATCTTATTGCCCACGGCAGAGTGGATGGCATAGGCGAAGTCCACGGGCGTGGAGCCGAAGGGCAGAGTCTTCACGTCTCCCTGCGGAGTGAAGCAGTACACCTGATCGGAGAATAAATTCAGATCGCCCTTAAGCGATGTGAGAAACTCCCTGCTGTCAGACATATCCTGCTGCCATTCAAGTATCTGACGGAGCCATGAAAGCTTCTCCTCCTCCTGCATATCAGGATTCTCACCGTTGGAAGACTCCTTATATTTCCAGTGCGCGGCGATACCGTACTCCGCCGTCTTATGCATCTCGTAAGTACGTATCTGTATCTCAAAGGGTATTCCGGAGTGTCCTATGAGCGTCGTATGAAGCGACTGATACATATTATCCTTCGGCATAGCTATATAGTCCTTGAACCTGCCGGGGATCGGCTTATACATCTCATGGATTATCCCAAGCGCCGCATAGCAGTCCTTCACGGAGTCCACATATATCCGCACTGCAAAAAGGTCGTAAATCTGATCGAGGGTCTTGCCCTGATTCACCATCTTCTTATATATGGAGAAGAAATGCTTCACTCGTCCGTCAACCTGCGCCTCGATACCCGCATCCGCCATATGTTTTTTAACCTCTCCGACTATGGCAGATAAGAAATCCTCCCTCTCGCTCCTCTTCTGCGCTATCTTAGTCGCAAGGTCATAGTAAACATCGGGACGCAGATACTTAAGCGACAGATCGTCAAGCTCTACCTTGATCTTGGATATACCAAGCCTCTGGGCTATGGGAGAATAAATATCAAGAGTTTCCCTCGCGATCTCTATCTGCTTCTCCGGCGGCTGGTATTTAAGCGTCCTCATATTATGCAGGCGGTCGGCGAGCTTTATGATTATTACCCTTATATCCCTTGCCATGGCAAGGAACATCTTCCTTAGGTTATCCGCCTGAAACTCGACCTTGTCGCCGTTATACTGAAGCTTGCTCATCTTGGTCACGCCGTCGACAAGCAATGCGACGTCATCCCCGAAGTCACGCTCAAGGTCCTCGTTCGTCATTATCGTGTCTTCCACGACATCATGAAGAAGCCCTGCGGCTATCGTCTCCTTATCCATCTCAAGATCCGCAAGGATAATAGAAACGCATAAAGGATGCACGATATAAGGCTCGCCGGATTTTCTCCTCTGCCCCTCATGCGCCTCCTGCGCAACCGTATATGCTTTCTCGATCATGGAGATATCATCGGAGGGATGATATTTCTTTAATTTCTGAATAAGCTCGGCATAGAGCTCCTCAGGGTTCTGATATTCCGCAACTGCTTCAAGTTGTCCCCTGTCTATCAGTACGTCTGACATATCTCCCTCCTTTCATAGCATTCAAGCACTGACTTTCCCTCAATCGTTTTCGTTGATGCTTTAATCAATTATTTTACTATAACTAACCATATTTATGCAATCAATTAGGGATAATACGCCTATGCACCTTAAAAACTATCGCCATATAAAAAACTCCGAAAGGTAAAGCCTCCGGAGCTTTTCACTGCCTATCGTAATCCTGCTCTAAAATGTATTTCCGTCAGGTCTTGTAAATTCGACTTTATTCAAAAACTCCACAGACTTCTCATTCCCCTTAGCGCTGCCATAGAAAAGAGTCCTTGGATCATTCAGGAGGTTCTCAAGAGCTTCTCCCGTCCATGTAGTACTTTTGTACCTGCCGCTCCACGCCTGTATCCTGCCATCTCCGGCAGTGATATTGTACATAGAATCATAGACCACCATCACACCCTCGATCTCGAAGTTTCCCTCTGCATCGGGGGGAGTATAATTCTTCCCGAACCCGCTTATGGCACTCAAGTCTGCCTTAGTCGTAGCCTCAGCCGCCATGCAAGGCATAGACAGCATCACAATATAAGCCGTAAGCACCACCATGATGCTGAAACCTTTCAAAGCCGTTCTTATTCCTCTGTAGTTCCTCATAATTCCCCTCCGAAATATATCATTTATCGAAAGAAACGGTTCATCATATTATAGTCCGATTCCATTTTTTCTTCAACATTCTCCAAACCATCAAACCGCTATCGGTATATCCTTTACCTGCGGTCCGAATTCATAATCAGAAAGAGTGAGATCATCCACAGTGAAATCATAGAAATCCTTCACATCCCTTATTATTTGAAACTTCGGTGCAGGATACTGCGGACGCTTTATCAGTTCTTTTATTATTTCTATATGCCTGTCATAGATGTGAGCGTTTCCTATCACATGGACGAATTCCCCGGCTTTCATTCCGCATATATGTGCAAGCAAGTAAATGAGGACGGAATACTGCACTACGTTCCAGTTCCCCGCAGCGAGAAGGTCGTTAGAGCGCTGATTCAAGATGCCGTTAAGCACAAGTCCGTCAGTCGATTCGTCCTTCGTCACCATGAAAGTCATCTCATAGGCACATGGCGCAAGGTGCATCTCATACTGCTCCTCAGGATTCCACATAGTGACTAATATCCTGCGTGAAAAGGGCGTGATCTTCAAATCATATATTGCCTTATCAAGCTGCGTCATAAGGAAGCCATCCCTGCCGTCCCTCGTCACCTTCTCGGCATAAATATGACCGTTAGTGCCTGCAAGACCGCCGAAAGCCTTATATAGGGAATCTTCGTTCACATCCGTGTAAAAATGCCTCTTTGCCTGCTGATATCCGTAAGCCTTCCCGATAGATCCTGTGTTATCAGCCCACGAATCCCAGATATGCCCTTTAAGTTCATGAATATTCTCTGACTGCCTCTGCCATATCCAGAAAAGCTCATCTATGCAAGTCTTAAAAGCGATCTTCCTGAAAGTAAGTACCGGAAATTCCGCAGAAAGGTCATAACGATTTACCACACCGAATCTTGCCAGAGTGTAAGCAGGCATGCCGTCATCCCAATGAGGACGTATATCCTCTCCTTTATTATCCGTGCCATGCTCTAATATATCCTCGCACATCTTCTTAAATATCACATCCGCCTGACTCATCTCACGCTCCTGTTTTAATAAAAATCACTGCCGTTAGTTTCAAAAATTCAATTCATAAGACAATAAATCTTCATTTTTATTTATATGCTATAATTCACTCAGAACCTGCTTTTCAAAAATCCGATCAGCTTCTTGTTGAATTGTTTATTCTTTTCACAAGGTCCCTCTATAAGATCCTCACCGCAAACATCAAAAGCGATTACGTTTCTGTTATCAAGAAGCTCCCTTATTATATCAAAAAACTCATCCTCTCTCATATCTCCCTGATCCCAGTTAGTCTTAAGCACGTCAACTGATAGCACGTCCTTATCGACCGATATATAAAGCGGAAGATCAGATGAAATATAAGAAGTCTTGAAGTCTTCATAAGACCGGATCAATATCGACTCCTTAAGTAATTCATTCTCGTCTGCAATGTCTTTTCTCCATGAACCGCATGATCTTAGTCCCGCAAATGCCGGTTCCTTATCATCAGTATGATGGTCGAAAGTAATAAGGTCAAAAGGTTCTATAATAAAAGACGCAAGAATCCTCGTCATATAGTGGTAGTTTCCGTTATCAATAAACCTTATGCAAGGAAGGAAATCATGGTTATCTATTGTATGATTCCCATACCCGCCCATGCCATAATGCAAATACAGTCTGCTCTTTATCTCTCTCTCTGCCTCATCATCAACATACATTCTCGTGCCGTAAAGATCAGTCAGATCAATTACGTCACCGTAGAAATCCAGCCCCTCCGCTATGTATACGCCTGTAAAATTGCAAATAAGCACGTCCATATTCTTATCAAACATATTGAAAAAAGGGAGCGCATGCTCCCTTATTCTCATAAAAAATATTTTAAAAAAAATTACTCAGTGATGGTCTTGATCTTAGCGAGCTTCTTCTGAAGAGCCTTTACCTCAGCCTTGAGCTCCTTGATCTGTGCCCTCTGCTTCTCAATCGTAGCAGCCTTTGCAGCCGTAGCTTTAGTCGTAGCCGCTTTCTTAGCCGCAGCCTTCTTTGCAGCCGGCTTCTTGGCTGCGCTCTTTGCCGTGGTCTTCTTAGCTGCAGCAGTCTTCTTTGCAGCCGGCTTCTTAGCTGTTGATGCCTTCTTTGTTGTCGTCTTCTTAGCAGCCGCCTTGGTCGCCGTAGTTTTTCTTGTTGCCATTTTACTCTCCTCTTTAAAAATCGCTTTTATTTCGGTGAAAAAACTCACAAGAAAATATATACCACATATTCCACTATTATTGCAACTGTTTTTATAAAAAATGGGTAAAGAAATGAATTCAAATTTGCCAAATATTACAATATTTTGTTTGCAATAAAATAATACGCCGCAGCGAGGATAAGCATCCACTTCTCCGACTGCACTATGAACCATCCCGATGTGTCGCCGGATATGCCTTTGAATTCTCTTTTAGTCATGAGATAATAAAATAAAAGAAGCGCATGAGAAATAAGAACCATAAGTACTCCGCATATACTTCTTAAGCTCATCACGGCACATACGAGCATGTCAAAAATTATAAGAAAAAATCTCACTCTTTTTTTATCAGCGCTTTCCGAAAAAGTATATAAAAGTCCTGTGCTTTTTGATAAAGGAAAGCTCATCACCGTTATACCCGTGAGTATCCTGCTAAGCATCATCCCACAAGTAAATAAAACCGGATCAAAAACCCTGATCCCCGACCACAGCGAAAAAACTATTATGAATAAGGAGCAAAGACATATCGCAGCAAAGGCTCCAGTGTGAGGATCATCCATTATCCGAAGCTTCTTCTCATTGTCCGCATGACTATATAAGGCATCGCTCGTATCCGCATAGCCGTCCAGATGTATGCCGCCGGTCACGACGATAGGCAGCAAAGTGAATATCATACCGAAAACTACATCAGGAAGCTTAAACATATCGCATATAAAGTATGCACCATATCCGATAATCCCTATTACTATCCCGACTAAAGGAAAGGCAATAAAAACATATCTTAGATTATCCTTTTCCCATGAAACCTTGGGCATAGGTATCACTGTATACATTGAAAATGCTATCGCTAAAGTCTTAAATATCATCTCTCTTTTTATATACCATTTTTGCTTTCCCAAGCTCCATCTCGTATACAATATCCGCAATACCGCAAAGCTCTTCATTAAGTCTTAAAAGCTCTGATATATAATGCTTCGTATCATCAGAAAGCCCTTCGCTAAAGGAACGGAATGTATTACTGACCACAGTTAAATATCTGCATTTATTTTTTAGCATCACAATGCCATTCATTGCTGCATCATAGCCTCCGCCGTTCTTCTCAAATAACTCATTTGCTAGAAGGTTTCCCGCATCCTCCAATAAAAGATTACTCTCATAGGGTAGCTCCGTCCGCCCGACATCAAGGGAACGCTCGATAGTAATAAATCCCTTTCCTTCCCTCATCCTTCTATGCTTTATTATACGTTCCTTCGCATCCGCATCCGCACATATCATAGTCGCAAGATATACAAGCTCACTATCTGACAGACCCTGCACATAGCTTTCCGCAAAGGCGCTCTTTCCGCTTTTATTCTCACCTATGATCAAAGTAAACATATTGCTCTATGCCAAGCTTATCAAAAGTATGCCCGCTGTCATACACAGAAAGCGCCATGTCAAGCATAGGAAGCAGAAGCAGCGCCCCTGTTCCCTCTCCCAGATGAAGCCCTGCTGATATAGCAGGACTAAGCTCAAGCTCCTCAAGTATGCATGAAGCGGCAGGCTCTCTTGATACGTGGGATGCTATAAGCGCATCTCTTGCCTCTTCGCATATCCTGACTGCACACAGAGCCGATGCATCGGTTATCACTCCATCGAGTATCAAAGGTATCCTGTATTTTATGCCCCCTATACATAACCCTGCAAGAAAAGCTATGTCGAAGCCACCGACCTTGCTTATCACGTCTATCACATCAGTCTTATCAGGATCGTTAATCTCGATCGCTTTTTTAATTATGCGCATCTTAGTATTAAGCGCTTCATCGGAAAGCCCGGCTCCTCTCCCCGTGACCTCTGCAGGCTCCCTGTCAAGCAGCACAGAGCAGACAGCGCTTGAGGTAGTAGTATTCCCTATTCCCATCTCTCCTATGAGAAGTATGTCGTCTCCCTCATTCTTCCTCTCATTTACAAGCTCTATACCAAGTGTAAGGGCTTTCTCACATTCCTCCCTTGTCATTGCGGGTTCTGATGATATATCCGATGTTCCCCGCCTTATTTTCATATTTCTGACTCCTGAAGGCGTATCATCCGCCATGCCTATATCTATAGATATTACCTTGCAATCCGCATGTCTGGCCATATAACTTGCCGTGCTTTCATCCTTCCCGAGAGCGCATGCTACTGCATGCGTAACGGTCGCATCCGACTGGCTCACTCCTCTGCATACGACACCATTATCCGCACAGACGATTATCAGTGAGCGCTTAAGAAGCCTTACATCCGTGTCTTCCGTCAGAGCAGCTATGCGCGCAATATCTTCCTGCAACACTCCGAGCCCGCCTAAGGGCATGGATATGCCATCCCACCTCTTCATTGCAAGATCGTAATAATTCCTGTCGGTCCTTCTTATATCCCTTATATAATCCTCAATCCTCATCCTATATAGCTCTCGACCCTCTCTTCCATCACCTTGAAGTTAGAATCAGACTCTATCCCGTCTACCCGGCTTATCATATCCCAAAGCGCTGCAACTTCAGACTTTTTCGCATTCTGCTGTAATAGAAGCGACAAATGCGCAAAATATTTTATCTTAGGAGAGAGAGGATAATCTCTCTCCGTATCATCATAAATGCTTATCGCTTCCTTGTACTCCTGTATCTCCGTAAGAAGCGCGGCTTCATCCATCCTCTTAGCTATCACATACTCGCTGTCACCGGCTATCTCAGGCATGGATATAAGCTCATCTATATACCTTATTGCAGAACGATATTTATCTGCTCTTGCCGCCTTCTCTTCCCTTCCCTCAAGCACCAGTATGTTAATAAGAACTTTAAGCGCGTCTGACTCATACCTTACAGGCATCTCACAAAGTCCCTCTTCACCCCTGCATACCAAAAGTGTCCTTGACATGATATCAAAAGCTTTTTCATAGCCTCTCGCATCCCCCTTTGAAATATAAGCCTTAGCCATGCAAAAGTTATTCCTTAAATACCTGTCTGTATCCTGCTGCTTCACATGGCTTTCATTATACTCCTCAAAGTCAGAAAGCGTATCATCGATCTTCTCTGCTTCGTTACCTCCCGCAAGCTCTCCTGCAAGTGCTTTATAATACTCCTTTTCTGGATACAGCCCCTCCGGCACCGCATCAAGATACCTGAGCGTCGCTTCGTAGTCATCCAGCTCATAAAAGCACATAAGCCCTTGCTCGTAGGACTGCTCTGCTCTGGCGTTGCTTATTCCGTCCTCTGTCTTGTCCCTTTCAAGAGTCAAAAATATACATCCGGCCATAAGTATGATGGCAGAAGTTAAGGCAATGGCGCCTGCATGGCTTAAAAGCACGAGACTCCGCCTTACTGATGAGACACGCTTATATCTTAGCTCCGGCTTCTTCATGATACATCGCTTTATGATAAACGAAAAACCGAAGGGCTTGTCCTTGCCGGAAATATAATCCAATACCTTGCCTATTGCGTATATGTCGCTCCTTACATCAGCTCTTCCATCATTAAGCTGCTCGGGAGATACGTATCCCCTGCTCCCGAATGAATATTCTCCGCCATCATCTGATCCTCTCACATGCTTAAATGCGGCTCCGAAGTCTATTAGAACTATATGTCCGTCAGGACGAACCATTATATTCTGAGGCTTTATATCCCTGAGTATCACGGCAGGCTCCATACCATGAAGATATGACACGGCATCGCATATCTCCTCGCCCCATCTGAATATTACCTTATCTGAAAGCTTCTTGCCCGACTGCATGACCTGCTTTAGGTTCATGCCTTTGATGTAATCCATGACAATATAGGCTCGCCTGCAAGACCTGAATGCGTCCGTTATTCTCACTATTCCTGGATGTGAGACCTTAGACAGCACTCCGATCTCCGCTTTGATCGCAGCATAGGATGCATTGTCCTCATCGCCTATCTCCTTTATAGCCCAGGTCTTATGCAATACCTGATCCTCCGCAAGATACACGCATCCATAGCCGCCCTCTCCCAGACGGCGTATCACCTTGTATCTGTTTCCGCTAAGATACATTAAGCCTCCGTTATAGATTCTTTACCTTGAATTCCCTCTCTGTCTCGCGGCGCATATCTTTCTTCGCTATGCTCTCCCTCTTATCGTAGAGCTTCTTGCCGCGTCCTAATCCTATGAGGAGTTTCACCCTGCCGCGGGTCAGATAGACCTCCAGCGGAAGCAGGGTATACCCTTTCTGCGTAAGCTGCCCCTGCAGCTTCATTATCTCCTTCTTATGAGCGAGAAGCCTCTTATCCCTTAACGGGTCTTTATTAAAGATATTCCCTTTTTCATAAGGGGTTATGTTCATGCCATATATGATAAGCTCGCCGCTCCTTGCATCGATATAGGCTTCCTTTATGGAGCATTTCCCTGCGCGTATTGATTTTACCTCTGTCCCGAATAGCTCTATGCCTACCTCAAGCTGCTCCTCAATGAAATAATCATGGAACGCCTTCTTGTTATTTACTATTGTCTTCTTTCCGCCAGCCTGTGCCATGCTTCATCCCTCATATAATAACAAAATCTATCTCCGCCGCAAGCTTGTCAGCCCTTACAGCCTGTACCCTTACCGTATCACCAAGCCCGTATCTCCTGCCCGATACCCTTCCTGTGACCTGATGCCTTACCTCGTCAAGCTCATAGTAGTCATCAGTCATATCCCTTAAAGGCACCATACCCTCTATGCAGTTTGGAAGCTCCACGTATATGCCCCAGTCCGTGACCCCCGATATGACCCCGTCAAACTCTTCTCCTATATGCGACTGCATGTATTCCACCATCTTCAGCTTGTCAGAATCCCTCTCCGCATCATCAGCCCTCCGCTCTAAGGAGCTTGACTTCTCCGCAACGTCCTTTAATATTTCCTGATAATGCGAACGCCTCTTATCCGTAAGCTCATGTCTTAGATACTCCTTTATTATACGATGTATCTGTAGGTCAGGATACCTTCTTATAGGCGAGGTAAAGTGCGTGTAATACTCCATCGAGAGCCCGAAATGTCCTCTGCACTCGGTGGAGTACCGTGCCTGTGACATAGCACGAAGAGCAAGCGTCCTTATTAGCCTCTCCGCATCTGTTCCCTCCGCATCCACAAGGAGCTTCTGAAGCTCCCGCACGTCCGTATTCCCGTCCTTCTTAAGCTTCATATGATACCCGAATCTCGTTACGAAAAGGGCAAGTTCCTCTATCCCGTTGCTATCCGGCTCATCATGCACCCTGTAAAGGAAGGGAATCTCCATCTCAGCGAAGGTCCCGGCTATAATCTCATTCGCTAGCAGCATGAAATCCTCTATAAGCCTTGTCGCATCGTTCCTATCATGTAGCCTGACATCAACAGTCCTTCCCTCATCATCAAGAATGATATCTGCCTCCGGAAGGTCAAAATCAAGCGCGCCATGCTTCACCCTGCGCTTCCTTACAAGCTTCGCAAGATGATCCATATCCTTAAGCATAGGGACTATATCCGCATATTGATCAGAAAGCCATTCGTCGCCGTCAAGTATCTTCTGTACATTGCTGTATGTCATACGGTGGCTGCTTCTGATCACGCTCTCAACTATCTTATGCTTCTTCACCTTGCCCTTATTATCAAGCGTCATGATGCAAGAAAGAGCAAGCCTGTCCTCATCGGGATTAAGCGAGCAGATACCGTTAGAGAGTACCTCGGGAAGCATCGGTATGACCCTGTCAGGAAGATAAACGGATGTCCCCCTGTGAAGCGCTTCTTTATCAAGCTCCGATCCTTCTCGCACATATTCACTTACATCGGCTATATGGACTCCAAGCTCCCATGTATCGTCCTTACATATAAGGCTTACCGCATCATCAAAATCCTTCGAATCATCTCCGTCTATAGTAATAATAAGTAAATCCCTAAAGTCCTTTCTTCTGCTTAATACGGAATCGCCTACAGGCTTCGCTGCGGCATCACCCTCTATGAGCACTTCCTTAGGAAATTTCTCGGGAAGCCCATAGCTTCTGACTACGGATGTGATATCCACTCCGGGAGCGTCTATGTCACCGAGTATCTCGGTTATTATGCCCTCGCTCTTTCTCCTCCTTGCCCTATCGCCGTATTCGGTTATGCGTACCACGACCTTGTCTCCGTCCTTAGCACCCTTGCTCCTCTCACGGCTGACAAAAATATCATCGGAATAATGCTTATTATCAGGTATCACGAAGCCGAAGGCTATATCCCCCGTGCGGCGGCTTTTCTTCCCTGCCTCGAAGGTTCCTACTATTGTGTCATTAGCCCTTTCCATGACACGGGTTATCTCAGCTTCTGCACTCTTACTTCCCTTTGCGGGGCGGGTCACATGTATCTCAACCATATCGCCGTGCATGGCACTATGTACGCTGTCGGCAGGAATAAAAAACTCCTCGTCCCCATCCTCTGACCTCACGAAGCCGAAGCCCTGCGCAGTCGCCATGAAATTTCCCTTAAGCTTGATGGACTTCTGCCTCTTCCCGTCCCGGCTTTCTGATCTCTTCCTGTTATATATCTTGTATTTCTTTCCTTTTCCCTTTTTCATAACCATCCTTACCTTAATCTTTCAAAAGAAACAGAAACGCCCCTGATATGCTCAGGAGCGTCGCATTTTCCATTCATTTATGGTTTTTACTTAAAATGCCTTTATATTAAGCACCAAGGCCACCACCATGAAAAGCACGCACAGCGCTATAGTTATCTTCTGAAGCTTCCCCTCCATGGAGCGTCCCTTATTCTTGCCCCAGTAGGTATCTGCCATGCCGCTTATCGCTCCCAGTCCTGCGCTCTTGCCCTCCTGCATCAGCACTATGAAGGTAAGCGCAACACATATGATCATAAAAACAATATATAAAAATATCCTGACTCCAGACATACTTCTTCCTTTCTATTAATACAATCAACGAGAAAACATAATACCACATACCAAAACAAGTTGCAAGTATTATAATTATGAGGCCAGGGTTCTTTCATGAAGGTAGTTTGTTGCCGTATCCCCTACTGGAAAGGAAGCCTTGCGTCCGCTTCGCTCCCGCAAGCCCTCTTATTATAGTTTTTTTCTGACAACATCAAAAAAAAGGGCAAAAAGCCCCTCTGATC
>JAFTAP010000055.1 GCA_017455525.1 Lachnospiraceae bacterium | reverse complement strand
ATCATCCATACAAAGATATTACGCTCTTTTCATTACCATTCTGACTATTGTAACCGGTGTGCCGAGAGTCCATTCCTTTTTGCAGCCGTCAAACTCAAAACCGTATTTGTGATAAAAGTTTATGGCCCTCTCATTCTTTTCGAATACCCACACAAAAAATGTATTGTATTCGCTAAGCCTTGAAATTGCTTCATTCATTAATCTATATCCTACTTTCCGGCCGTAATACTCCGAAAGGACATAGATCGCATCAACTTCTCCGGCGTCCGGCAGGTCTTCATCTCTCGACGGACTATATACTGCAAATCCTATAACTTTATCTTTATCCTTAGCTACAATAGTATTTTCCGGGAAATTCCTTGCACGTGCTGTTGTAGCCTCTGTGGTCATCGTATCAAGATATCTGTCACATACAATGCCTCTGTAAGATTCCTTCCATGCAGTACAGTGAACATATCCCCTCCCGCACAATTCCTCATCGGTTTCAGCTGATTTTATGATTATTGAATCATTTATTTTTTCCATGAAATTATTATTCCCCATTCAAAAAACACGATCTGTCATCCTCTATAAAACTGTAATTCAAAGTGCCTTACGCATGTACATCATCCATAAGGAAGATGAATATATTCCCATAGACCCCGAAGAAGCAATACGGGAAAAGATAAGGGCCGAAGAACGAAGAGCGAAAGATAAGGCCAGAAGAGAAGCTAAAAAGAAAGCCGATGTCTCTCGACTTCTTATTGAGGCAGGAGCCGATAATATGCTCACAATCCTTAAAAATGCCGGTTAGCGTTATAGTTTATCAAACAAAAAAACAGGCTGCCATTTGGCAGTCTGAGGATCCTGTCGATCATGACAGGATCCTTTAACGTATGTACTGAAATTATTACTTATACAACGACCTTGCCATATTCTCTATGTTGACTGCCATGCCTTTGATATCTTCGATCGTATTATTTATCTCATTCATACTTGAACTCTGGCTCGTTACCGAAGTGCTGATGTCATTGATGCCCTCTATCATGCTCCTTATCGAGGTGTTCATTTCTCCGAGGATTCTGGATATGTTACTGGTAGTATCGGAAGTTGATGTAGCAAGGGACTGAACTTCACTTGCGACAACTGCAAAGCCGCGTCCTGCCTCGCCGGCTCGTGCCGCCTCTATAGAGGCATTGAGCGAGAGGAGATTTGTCTGGGATGCAATGTTTTCTATGATCTTGATGATCTCCATCGAATCATCAACTGATTTTTCGATCGTCTCGGACTCCTGTGCGATCCCGGCTTGCTTTTGAGCCACCTGCTGCATCTTGGAGGATGCTTCCATTATGACATTTGCAACCGCTTCAATGTTCTTGTTCAGATTCTCGATCTCGGGTGCAAGCCTTGTCTCGAAATCTTCCTCGTGAGCCTTTTCTTCGGAAATATCAAGTATCGTACCGGCTGCCATAACAGGTTGCCCGGATTCCCATACAACATAGCTTGAGGCCCTGACCCATACATAATGG
The DNA here is from genome assembly GCA_017455525.1 of Lachnospiraceae bacterium. Classification (GTDB taxonomy): domain Bacteria; phylum Bacillota; class Clostridia; order Lachnospirales; family Lachnospiraceae; genus NK4A144. Next base: position 1,422 of record JAFTAP010000055.1, on the reverse strand, counting down.
CCGTCCTTGTGCTTGATGCGGTACTCCATATCAAATACGGTCTGACCCGAAGCATCAGCCATCTGCTTTGCCATTGCCTCAGATGCTCCCGGCACGTCATCGGGATGTATCTTTGTGATCCAGGATTGCATGATATCCGGAAATTCCGAGCTGCCCGGGGTGTAGCCTAAGATCTTTTTGAACTGGTCGGAATAGACCATAGGAGAAGTAACATCGTCTATGGCATATTTGGTCAGATCCATGCTCCAGCTTCCCTCAAGCATCATCTTGTCGACCGCAAGCTGTCTTCTTCTGTCATGTTCCAAAATGGCGTGAGTCTCTATCTGATCCTGTATATCGCTGAACGTTCCGATGAAGACCTCAGGAGTGCCGTCATTACGACGCAGGCACTCGCCGGCAGCGTGGAACATATGATATTCGCCGCCTTTCATCATCAGTCGGTAGTCAACGTCATATTTTGCATTTTTGTCTGCGACTGCCTTTCCAAAGCAGTCGAATACCTTGTCGATATCGTCCGGATGAATGATCTTAGGCAGAAAATCAAAACTGTCCGGCATTTCCGACTTGGAATACCCAAGGGTTCTTCGCATCTCATCGGTAAACTGGACTCCTGACTGTCCGCCGTTTTCATCAAAAAATGCAATCCAGATAGCAAGATGTGTCGACGTATTTATCGACTCGAGCATCCTGTAGTACAATTGTGCCTCTCTGCTTTTTTCGCCAAGCTTTGCTTCAAGCTCACTGATCGTGCTTTCGGCCGTTATAGCATCTTTTTTATTTTTTGCAAAAATCATATGAGTCCCCTTTCCGTAACAAATACAATGCCATAAAACAACTACCCATAATAAGTATAGTATAATTTCAAACGGTTGTATATAGTTTAACTGCAGCTTTAAGCTTTATCGAGTTTGCACTTTAGGGAACGACTTTCGCGTAATTGACTGCATTTTTCGGAAGCACTTTTTTTGACTCCAGAGCGCTATTCGATGTACAAAAAAGCCCCAACCGCAAAGAATTGAGCTTTTCTATGTAAGTTAGTCGCAAATTTTGCGACTACCACCTGATCACTCAATTCCTCACGAACCGCATTATTGATATGCTTGCCAATAGTCTTAACATATCTCTTCTTATCTCCATACCGCGGCCTCTCAATTTCACATTTCTGCGGATTCCGCATTTTTCTTCAATAAAGACAAATTGTCGCTAAAGAGCCTTAATTATCCCGTCATCTCAGCCTCTTCATTATATATATACCAGCGAAAAAAAGATGGTCGGCAGAAGATGCCGACCATTCACTATGTCTGAAACTATTCACTTTATTGAAAAATCCTGCTCGGAGATGTATAGAACGACTCTATCGCCTCCCCTATGTATTTTGCTGATCCGCTTCCGTATACTGAATCCAGAGCCGCTATCAGTTCT
>JAFTAP010000054.1 GCA_017455525.1 Lachnospiraceae bacterium | reverse complement strand
TTGCGCTGGCATTTTTTTGCATAATATTTGTCAGGTCCACTTCTGTTGTAGTTTATGTATACTGCTTTGGACTTATTTACAGTTCTATCATCAGAATAATATCTGCATTTAGAAAAACTGCTGTCGTGTATATTCAGTAATCAAGCAATTGCAAAAGCATAGTAACTTAGAGTTCCTGTAATTGCCTAAGCTTTTTGGGCCTAAGCAGGAACAGGGATATAGCCGAGAATAGACAGAAAGTGACAAGCACCTGCAAAAATACATTGCCGGTCGCTAACGACGATGTGGAAGAAGCTACTGCCTCTCCTGCATTTACCCCGCTTAATCTGCCTGCAGCAATGTAAGCAAAGACGTCATTAATTCCGTGCAGGAATGCTACAATCCATAGATTCTTGCCTGTTCTGAAATAGACAGTGGCAAGCAGAATCCCAGTGCAAAATGTAAACATAGCCTGCGCAGCGGCTCCGCTGAAGCTAACTTCCGGCTTTAGAGCATTGGTAAGATGCATGGCACCAAAGCAGAATGCCCCACATATCACACCCAGAAATACATGTGGCGTGTCATCCTCCCCGAAAATATCATGAAAAGAATTCTGGATAAGTCCGCGGAAAAGAGATTCTTCACAGAATCCAATTAGTAGATTTTTGGCCAAAAATAAAACTAAATCAACGCCTGTAACGGATATACTCGGGATCTTATCAATAGCCTGAATGGCAGCACCGGCAGTCGAAAGCAGCAATACCAATGCGGCTGTCCATCCGACTTTCATCTTACGCATATTCGGCCGAAAAATCCACGTTTTCTTTAGCACCAGAACTGACAGAAAAATCGCAATCGCAAAGACTAACTGCACCAGAAAGTCCACCAGAAACTCATTGTCTATCGAACTAAGAAGGTGAGCACTTAACCTATATACTCCATATGAAACAAGTAATGCAACTATTGATAATGCCAAATCCTTAAATTTCCTCATAAACACATCCCTTCTGCACATTATACAAAGCTTATCATGTTTAAATCACTGATTATTTCAACTATTTTTGTAAATTAACGCATAAGGAACTTTACCAACAACGCCTTACTACTGTACTTTACTAAGTTCTTCGGAGAGCCTTTTTATATTGTAAAAGTCGGAATAATCCGGAACTCGTTTTTCAGCTGTGGCTATTTTCAAACTGCTTTGGTATCTATTCAGAACCCTGAGGGTTCTTCATAGATACAAGCATCCGGCTTCGGGATCCAAATGCGCATAGCGCATTTAAGCGGATCCGTAAAAGATCCACCGGATCTTTTACCATTAGAATTTGCCCTACGGGCAAGGAGCCAGATGCTGCCATCCCAATGTTTTCGCACGCAATCTGCGGCATGCGCGTATTGCTGTACTGAACAGTTACAATTATTCTTAACTTTTCAGTTTGATCTTTATCCGCTTTTGATAAAATGCTTCGTCACAGCAAGGCTCCTGATCATGACCGCTTAGCCCTAACCATGAAGACCGCTGTATAGACGATCCTGATCCGCTATGCGTTCACCCTTGCTCTCAGGGCTTCAAGTTCCGCCTGCATCGCTGCCATCTTTGTCTGCATTGTTGCCTTTTCAGCCTGCATCGCTGCCATTTCAGTCTGCTTTATTGCCATCTCTGTCTGCATCGTAGCGATCTGGTTCTGATACCCACTTATGGTCTCTGCGTCTTTCAGTTCCTGCTGTTGCATCCCCTGCCGTATCCCCTGTTGCATTCCCTGCTGTATTCCTTCATCATAGCCATCTTCATACAGCGCCCATTCATGCGCTTCCTGGTCATACTGGAATATGCTCGTCTCCATTATCTCGTCCCTCCTCTCCGTGAGAAGCTTCACCAGGATGCCCTCTGCTACGCATTGGTCGATGACCTTGTTCATGGCCTCCCGCCTCTCTTCATCTGTCCTCATGCCCTCCAGAGCCCTCCTCATCCGCTCTGTGAACTCTGTATATTCATGCAGCGTACGGCTCTTATCAAGGATCTCTTTTCCTTTATCCGAGTTTATGTTGTATACCGTGACCTTCAGCTCTAAGTCAGGTTTATCCTGCTTTACTTCATACTGATCCGATAGCTTTAGCTCGACCCTCGCCGGCACATCCGCAGTCCCATTGTAGAAGACCGCGAACCTCGGCGCCGGCAGCTCTATAGCCTTTTCCCGGTACAGCTCCCTCCTCGATGTCATGCCGTACATCAGCCTGGCAACGTATAGTAGCATGCGCAGGGGTATGTTCCTGTTCGCAGTGCTCTGGTGCTCGTAGAGGTTCAGGCAGGAATCGAATATGAAGGATACATCGTTCTTCACCTTCATGAATATCCCGCTCTCCACCCCGTCCTTGTCCGTCAGCGTGTTCACGGTTATGTCGTCGGCATTCGCCAGACTTTTGCCGTTCACTCCGTTGTATAGGTCGAGCAGGTTCTCCTTGTCCTCATACAGCATCGCGAACACGCTTGATTTGTACTCCCTGTTGTAACTCATCTTGTCACCTCCTGTTGAGATTGTGCTTCGCAGGAGCCCTGATGAGCCGGTACGTCCTCTCTCCGCTCCTGCAGTCCTATGGTCTTAGTGATCTGCATGAGCTTCGAATACATCTGAACCGAATGAATATCCTTTATGTCCATGCTACGGGCGAACGCCCTTGATCTGTCTTTGATTCTACTACCGCTCTTCATTTATTGCAAATGGATCTTCGGGGAAGTATTCCGCAGAATCGGGCTTCTTGTTTTATTGCTATGATACGTGCGTTATTATTCTAAAAATCATGATGGGAACGATCCCGCTTATGTAAAAAAAGCCGACACATTTCTGCATCGGCTCTAATAGATATTCAGTTCCCCAAGACTATTTTTTAGCTTTCAGTCTGATCTTTGCCCGCCCCTGATAAAATGCTTTTCAAGACAAAGTAATGCAGGAATGAAGTTGTCAATCCATCAGTCCCTGACTTGCTGTGCGCATATCTGCCTTACCCATGACTAGCCACATCCAGTGCTCTCGCTATGACCTGATCCATGTCGTAATACTTATATTCGCCGAGACGGCCGCCGAATGTGACTTTATCCTCCCTATCGGCAAGCTCCCTATATCTCTTGTAAAGCTCCGTGTTCTTTTCATCATTCACGGGATAATACGGCTCATCACCCGGATGCCACTCCGAGCTGTATTCCCTTGATATCACGGTCTTGAGCAGGTCGTTTCCTTCCTCGTCCTTACCGAACTCAAACCACTTATGCTCTATTATCCTGGTCCACGGCGTCTCCCTGTCCGTATAATTCACAGCAGCATTCCCCTGATAATTAGGCGTATCGAGCGTCTCATTCTCAAACCGCACCGAGCGGTACTCAAGATTTCCGAGGGAATAATCAAAATAAGCGTCTATGGCTCCCGTATATATGACATGCTCCGCCTTGGCATTATAGCTTTCCTTATTATCAAGGTAATCCGTCTCCAGCTCTGTCTCTATACCTGACAGCATATTCTTAACCAGCTTCGTGTAGCCACCTACAGGTATCCCCTGATACAGCGCATTGAAGTAATTATTGTCATAGGTGAAGCGCACCGGAAGCCTCTTTATGATAAACGCCGGAAGCTCCTTGCACTCCCTGCCCCATTGCTTCTCCGTATATCCCTTTATAAGCTTCTCATATATGTCGCGTCCGACAAGCGATATCGCCTGCTCCTCAAGGTTTGTCGGCTCATGGGTTATCTCCTTTTTCTGCTCCTCTATCTTTGCCCTTGCTTCATCGGGAGTCACGACGCCCCACATCTTATTGAAGGTATACATATTAAAGGGAAGCGAATAAAGCTCCCCTTTATAATTAGCTACCGGAGAATTAGTGAAGCGGTTGAACCGTGCGAACCTGTTCACATATTCCCATACCTTGCTGTCATTTGTATGGAATATATGTGCGCCATATTTATGCACATTTATGCCTTCTGTCTTCTCGGTATAGACATTGCCGCCGATGTGATCCCGCTTATCGATCACAAGCACCCTCCTGCCTGCATCCGTAAGCTCACGTGCCATCACGGCTCCGTAAAGACCGGCTCCGACTATCAGATAATCGTACATATAATCCCTTATAAGTAATAAATCGGCATCGAGTCGCCTACTCCGAAGGACTCATTAGGTCCGACCTCTCTCGTAAGTATCTGCGCGCTCGGCTGATATACTATCTTCTGCATGACCTCTTCATCAGGAGCCGCTATCACTGATGCCGCCTGATCCTCAGGTGCGTCTGCTTTAGCGGATGCTATCGTCCTCTTTGCGACAGGAGCAGCCTTTGGCTCTGCTGCCGGTTTTGTTTCCTTAGCATTAATGGATTTGTTATACGTCCTTGCCATGTCCTTATTCTCCCTTGATCATATTAAATTAAACCTCGGAACATACTTCTTTTATATCCCGATTTTCCCATTGCGTCAAGTGCTGTAAAAAGCCTTATAACGGGCTATATTCCTTTATATCAAATGACCTCGCGACTGATTCCCTTGCATCCTTCAAGTCCTTGAAATCACCTTCGCTTATCATCTGGCACATAAGGTTTCCTATAGCCGTGCCCTCGTCGGGTCCCGCTATTACCTTACGCTTGCATGCGTTAGCCGTGAGCTGATTTAAGTACGCCGCCTTGGAGCCTCCGCCTATTATATTCACCGCCTCATAATGCTTACCCGTTATGCTCTCTATCTCTTTCAGCGTCTTCGCATAAGCCTCTGCCAGGCTCTGATAGATGACGGTAGCCATCTGACCTACGTTCTCAGGCTCCTTCTGTCCGGTCTCCTTTATCGCCTTCTTTATTTCCTCCTGCATATTTTCAGGCGACAGGAATCTCGGATCATTCGCCTCGACCCTTGACGGAAAAGCCTTCTCCTGCTCCGCCATATCGCAAAGCTCCGCAAATGAATACCCGTCGTTAAGCTCATGTCTTACCTGCTGTATCATCCAGAGTCCCATGATATTCTTCAAGAACCTGTACCTGTAATCATAGCCGCCTTCATTAGTGAAGTTCGCCTCTCTTGCCGCATCAGAAGTGACAGCCGTGAGATTCTCTACTCCCATAAGCGACCATGTGCCGGAGCTGATGTAAAGCGTGTCATCCGCCGTGGAAGGCACAGACATGACGGCCGACGCCGTATCATGGCTTCCTATGACCATCACCGTGAGGTCAAATCCGACCTCATCTCTTATTTCAGACTTAAGGCTTCCAAGCTTCGTGCCCGGTTTCACGGGGGATAAGAATATCTTCTCGGGAAGTCCAAGCTTTCCTATCAATTCCTTATCCCAGTCATTAGTCTTTGCGTTAATAAGACCGGACGTAGTCGCATTCGTGTATTCCTGCTTCTTCACGCCTGTAAGCCTGAAGCCAAAATAATCCGGCATCATAAGCATTGCCTCCGCCTTATCAAGCACCTCAGGCTCAGTGTCCTTTAAAGCGGACAGCTGGAAGATCGTATTGAATACCTGCTTCTGCGTGCCTGTATGCGAATAAAGCTCTGCTTCGGGTATTGTCTTATATACTTTTTCCGGATAACCGTCTGTCCTGTGATCACGGTAACCGTAGGTCTTTCCTGCGACCTTATCATCCGCATCAAGCAGCACGTAATCGACGCCCCATGTGTCTATCCCCATGCTCTTCGGGGTCTTCCCTATCTCCTTGCACTTCTTAAGTCCATTAACTATCTCGGAGAATAAATGCTCTGTATCCCAGAGAAGTGACGCCCCCTCATGCTTCATGCCGTTTTCGAAGCGATAGATTTCTTCGAGAACCATTTTCCCGTTTTCTATCGTACCGAGAATATGTCTTCCGCTTGACGCTCCGATATCCACGGCAAGATAATATTCACTCATATGCACCCCCATTCAAGATCAAGCCCGTCTGCAACGTATTCTATGATGCTGAGGTCAAAAGCCCCTATGCGTTGTTTATGATGCTTACGCATGGCTACGCAGCAAGCTGCTCTCGCCATGCTCCGTCCATTCGGAATCCGCTAATTTGCTACGCAAATTGCTACTTCCTCATGTTCGGGCGGGTCACAAGTTCCAAATCCTATTTGTGCAAGCACAAT